>CAXHHS010000075.1:0-14480 GCA_964015645.1 uncultured bacterium | reverse complement strand
GGTACGAGCGGATTGAGGCGATAAGATCTTAAAGTTTGTAAGTTGGAAGTGAGCTAAAGTGAGCTAAAGTGAGCTAAAGTTTAGTAGAATTAAATAGTACACCGCAACTACCCCGGAAGCGTTAGCTTCCACAATACGCTGAAAGCGTTATATTCCAAAGCCCAGGGATCGTCGCCAGAACGTTCCCTGGGAAAAGAACAATAAAGCCTAAGCTAAAAAATCATGAAAAAAATCATCCGCATTAAAGGCATCATATTTTTAGGGGTTTTGATCGGCGTATTTATCCTGATGTCATTCATCTTTACCGATGGCTGGATGGAGCGCCGAATGGAAAATTATGGCTCTGTTTTTGTCGGTGCAAAAGTGGAGTTCGAGGATGTTTATTTTTCCCTGACGGATTTAACGATGCGCTGGAATCGCCTGCAAGTTACCGATCCCAAGAATACGATGACCAACCTATTCGAAACCAGCGAATGCAACCTGGATATCGATCCCATTCCGTTGCTTTCGAAAAAAATTAATGTTGAAACTATTACTGTCAAAGGTCTCAAATTTAACACGCCACGTGAAACTGATGGAAAATTAAGCGAGGCGGAAAAGCAAGCGTTAGAAGAAGAAATGCCGGTGTTTATTCGCGAGCTTCATCAAAATTTGCGGGAAGAAGCCGCCCACATGCCGGTATTCAACCTGGGGCAGTTAACCAGAAAACTGAATGTAGACAGCGTTTATGCGTTGCTAGATTTAAAAAGCCCGCAAAAAATCGATTCGTTAAAAACAGTTTCTCAACAAAAATGTCAAGCATGGGAAATGCGAATTGATGAACTACCGACTGAAGAAGATTTTCGAACTATCGAAGCACAAATCAACTCCATTAATCCCAATAATTTAAATAAAATCGACGAGTTGAAAAACGCGCTGGTAACCGCCAAAAGTTTAACCGATAAACTGAATCAATACAAAAACCAGTATAATGATTTTAAATCCAATTTTGAAGTCGATCTCAAGCTGATGAGGCAAACACCGGCAGAAGCGCAACAGTGGATTGCGACGGATTATCAACGCGCGCTGAACCTCGCTAAACTGCCGGATATCTCCGTTAGAAATGTTGCCAAACTACTTTTCGGCCAGCGGATCATCGACCGCGTCGAATCGATTACCGGCTACATTGGAACGGCGCGATATTATGCTAATAAATTTAAATCGGCCTCCCCGGTAAAAGAATCGCCGCCGCGCTTGGAAGGGCAATATGTGCATTTTGGCAAACATTTGGAGCCGCCGAAATTTTGGATCAAGCACATCGATTTATCCGGCGAATTATCAAATGGGTTGCAATTGGCCGGAAATGCACTGAATATCGTTTCCGATCAAAAAAACATCGAACAGCCAACGTCTTTTTTATTGGGCGGAGTGCGCAGCGATAAAACATCATTAAATCTTGAAGGTTTTTTTAATTATCTCGGTGATTCGCCGCAGGAAAAGATCAGCCTGAACCTGGAAAACTTTTCTTTAGATGGTATAAAACTGACGGATTTCGCGATTTTACCGTCTGCGATTAAAAGCGGCAAAGGATATCTTAAAGCAGATGTCGATTTTAGCGGCGATGCCTTTTTATCCGGCATTCAATTTACCGGCAAACAAGTCCAATTTGCGGAAGACAGCAACCCCAAAAACCTCAACTCGCAATTAGAGAAGGCCAGCAATGCTATAACCCGTGCAATTTCCGAAATCAAATTCAATGCTGGCATTCAGCAAAAAGATGGCAAATTTAACTTTCGTATTAACAGTAATTTGGATAACCTTATCGCCAGCGAGCTGAAACAGCTTGCATCCGATGAAGTTGTAAAAGCCCGCCAAAAATTGGAAACCAAAGTAAACCGGGAAACCGAAAAATATAAGGAGTCGCTGAATTCTTTGGTACAAACCAATATCTCCAAATTACGCACACGAGCAGATAGTGTTGAAAATGCGATAAAGGATTATCAATCCCGGGTTGACCAGGCAAAACGTGATATCGAGAAAAAAATCGAAAAGAAGGCAGCAGGTAAACTGCTGGATATCTTCAAATAAAGGAACCTACTATGCCCACAATCCCCACCGGCGTTGCAAATTCGATTTCGGTTAATTTTGAATATGATCCCTTGGATACCATTCAGTTTGCGCAGCAAAGTAATTTTGATATTCTCCAGGTTTATTTAAACGAAACGCTTCTGGATAACCCGGAAGTATTGAAAAATATTGAAACCAACAACTCAAATTTTAAACATATTTATTATCACGCGGAAGGGTTTTTAAACCAGGAATTTTCCGCCAGCGATTATCGCAAAAAACTGTATTCCTTTTTGGATAAAACGGATGATCCGAAATACATCATCCATTTTGATGAGCGGGAAAACATTGATAAACTAATCCGGTTGGTAGATGCACTCAGTACGGAAAACACCAAGATATATGTCGAGAATTATTTTTTAGCTGAAGGAAAAGAAGCGGCGGAAAAGAACTTGAAGAAGTTCCTGGCGTTGTTCACATTATCTACAAATTTTGGCACAACAATTTACCCGGTGCTGGATATTCCGCGTTTATTTCACAAACAACTTGCGTTTACGGAGTCGGAAAGTTTGGAATGGTGTTACCAGATTTTCAATTTTTTTAGCAATCGAAACATTTCGCTGCTACTTCATTTGGTCGATTACGTTTCAAATACCCAATCGCGGAGTGAATTTGTTGCAGTCGGCGAAGGTTGCATCCCTTATGAAAAGATCTTTAACTTTATCGTAAAAACCCGCCCGAAAATCTCCGGAATCATCCTGGAATTTGAGGATAAAATTAACCCGCTCACCTCACGAGACAACATCGAAGAACTGTTAGGAAATATTTAATTTGGCGCTAAGAATTATATTTATATGGCAGGCTAAAATACATATTTTTGCGTAATTGAATAGTTACCCATCTCGTAAGTTACTT
Organism: uncultured bacterium; assembly: GCA_964015645.1. Taxonomy (GTDB): domain Bacteria; phylum Calditrichota; class Calditrichia; order RBG-13-44-9; family J075; genus CAXHHS01. The sequence goes on along the minus strand of CAXHHS010000075.1, from coordinate 11,519 downwards.
TCGGGAAATTCCGCCAGCGGCGAATGCTGCGTTTAATGCACTGCATAATACGGGGATCTTCAATATCCGACTCCAGCACACGAATGCTTTCTCCAATCGCATATCCTTCCGGGTGCACATCAAATTTAATCACCATTTGGCCGCGCAGCGTTGGGTCGTTTCGATATACCTTGTCGATACAGTGGCGAACGAATTTTTTGTTCTCGTTAGCAACGGCAATCGCTTCGTCCTGGTTTCGGAAACCGGAAACAATGTCAAAATCCGTAAATTCCGTTCCGGGAATTCCAATCTCTTCATTCTCTTTGTTTAGCTTGCGCGTATTGGAATCATAGGTTTTTTTACGAGCAATGTAAGGAGAAACCGGGGAATTCGCTGTTGTTTGCCCCGGGGCTACTGCCGATTGAATGCTGTTGATCGCATTTTGAATACTCGACCGCCGCGATGGCGCCGTGCCGAACGCTGCAACCTCCGAATCATCTTCCTTAACCGGTTTTTCGAAAACGCTATCCGGTATCGTGGCTTCAATGGTTGTATCCACTTCCGTATCCAGGGGAGGCAGAACAATATCTCCAACGATTTCGGTAATGTATGCCGATTTCGCTTCAATCGCCTTCGGTGATTTATTCTCATAAAATTTTACGATTTGAACGAAATAATTCTGTTTTAATTGGTAGCGAATGCGATCGTTGGGATATTGATTGTAATAATTAACAAAGATGATTAAAAGCGGTAGAATGATAAAAATAGATACTAAAAGCGATTTTAGAAACAAAATATTCAGCTCGGTCCAGTAAGGACGGCGGAAGAAAATCTTTCTGTAATCGTAATTACGATAACTTTGCATATTCTTTCATCTATTTTATTTATAAGATTCTACAATTCTATACAAATCGAGCGCATATAATAATGATTCAAATCAAAACTATACTGTATGGGGATTTAAAACGGGAGAACCGGCTATAATCCCTTACCAACAAACCAGCTATCCAAGAACAACGCTGTTTTCAACCATCATTACTATTATCGGCATTGCTTTTAAAAACTCAATAGTGCTGAAACTTTTGTTTTAATTGATGTTACCATATTTTTTACCTGCAAGTATTGATTTTTATTTCCGAGTTCCGTATGTTTATCCTCCAATGGAAAATATCTTCGCAAAAAAATTCGAATTTTTACCCAACTGACTTCCTATTTAATTTTTCTCGGGTTTTACCTGTTATTGTCCAATTCAAAAACCGGAGGTGTGCTATGACGTAGTGAAATTTTCTTTACAAAGGTTTTTTACACTCAGTATTAACTAAACAGGAGGCTTAGTATGTTACAGATGAACTGCTACAAACAATTAAAGCATTCAGGGAGTGGGATGGGATTGATTATTTTATCTGTATTATTATTCAGCATAGCAGGGCTTGCACAGGATGGTACCGTTTCCGGAAAACTTACTGACACCGCATCCGGAGAGCCGTTAATCGGGGCAAACGTGGTTCTCGCGAACACATCCTACGGGGCAAGTACCGGAATTGACGGTAGTTATAGTTTTGAAGCTCCGGCGGGCACTTATACGCTACAAGCAAGTTATATTGGGTACACCAGTACATCCCAGCAAGTTACCGTAACCGCAGGTCAAACATTGACGGTTGACTTTCAGCTACAAGAAGACGCGGTGTTGTTGAGCGGGATTTTAGTAACCGGTACCCGTAGCAAAGGACGCACGGCAATGCAGTCTGCCGTTCCCATCGATGCTTTTGAGGCTGAAGTAATAACACGCCAGGGTAATGGTGACTTGACTGAAACATTGAAGAACCTGGTGCCATCCTTTACAGCGACGCCGCTGACAGGTGACGGCGCGGCATTTGTTCGTCCCACCTCGCTGCGCGGTCTTCCGCCGGATGATATTTTGGTTCTTACGAATTCCAAACGCCGCCATCGTTCTTCATTGATTGCACATTTCGGCGCCGCGATGAATGTGGGCGCCCATGCCGTGGACGTTGGTATGATTCCGAGCATTGCCCTAAAGAGAGTTGAAATATTGCGTGACGGCGCTTCGGCACAGTACGGTTCGGATGCCATTGCCGGCGTAATGAATTTCATTTTGAAAGACAATGCGGAAGGCGTCGAAATCCAGGCCACAACCAGCCGCTGGTTTACAGCCCCTAACGAGAGGGGAGGCGAAAGCGATGTAAAGATTGGCGTCAATGTGGGCTTGCCGCTTACCGACAAGGGTTTCCTGAACCTCAGTGGTGAGTTTAGCGACAATCCGGAGCTTTCCCGCGGTGTCCAGCACGCATCTGCAGCCGAAGGATACAAAGGTTGGACGCCTGGTGCGCCGGTAGATGACTGGGACCCGGCGATGAATTGGGGACGCCCGTCAAGCAGCGGTTTTAGAACAACCTGGAATGCCGGACTAAAGGTGAGCAATTCAATAGAAGGCTATTCCTTTGGTAATTTTGCAGATACTGAAGGAAATTACAGCTTTTTCTATCGCGCAGCAGGACAGAACGGCACTCTATCGCCTATACCGCTTGACCCTACAGATCCTTCCAAAGGAAACTTTGCCTGGGGCGATGCGTTCCCGCTGGGATTTACCCCGCGTCTTCAAGGAGACAGTAAGGATTTTAGCGGAGTAGTTGGTGTTAAAGGGACTCTCGAGAACGGTTTAATATTTGACCTGAGCGGCAGCTACGGGTCTAACCGGCTCTCATATACCCTCAATGGGTCGCTGAACCTCTCCTGGGGGCCAGACTCCCCATTCGTTTTCGATATCGGTGATCTGAAGCAAAGCGAAACCAATTATAATGCGGATTTCGCGTATCCCCTCTCTAGGGATGTCAATGTGGCCTTCGGTTTTGAATGGCGCGAAGAGGTCTATACGATGTTTGAAGGCCAAAAAGAATCGTGGCAGCCTGGCCCCTGGGCCAGGGTCCATTTGTTGACGAACCCGGAAACCGGCGAGAAATATGCAGCCCCCGGCCTGGTAGCTAATGGTATGCGCGGCACAAGCCGGGACGAAGCCGGCGTTTTTGATCGCCAAAACACAGCCGTTTATGTTGATGCCGAATGGGATGTTAATCCAAACCTCCTCCTTCAAGCCGCCGGCCGTTTCGAGGATTTTTCCGATTTTGGTACTACCATTAACGGTAAATTTGCCGCTCGTTTAAATCTGACTCGAAATTTGGTTCTACGGGGCGCCGTATCCACTGGCTTCCGGGCGCCTACCCCGGGGCAGTCGAACATTACGACTATCGTCACCTCTTTTGATGGTGTAACTGGCCGGCAGGTGCAGGAAGCCACCTTACGTCCGGACGATCCATTGGCTGTTGCCCTGGGTGGTGCAGCGCTGGAACCGGAAGATGCCGTAAACTTTAGTTTTGGATTTACAGCAAGCCCCTCGAACAGCCTGAACCTGACCGTTGATGCGTACCGTATTAACGTAGATCGCCGCATCATAAAATCCAGAGCGCTTCCCGTCGATTCTGCCATGCATCCGGACGTTTTTCGAGAATTTGAAGAAATAGCCTTTTATACCAATGCGCTTGATACCCGGACGCAGGGGTTGGATATCGTTGCGGTCTATAACATGAACCGGGGAAGCAACACCAGCACCGATATTAGCTTTGCCTATAACTATAATAAAACGGAGGTGCTCGGGCAACGCGCGGTTGGCGGCCAATTACCTGTAACTGAGGGTAGTATTACAAATATCGAGGAGAACCTGCCGAAGCACCGTGCCACTGCAACGCTGGTTCAAGGGCTTACCAGGAACCTTTCTGCCATGCTCCGTGGCAATTACTACGGCTCAACAGTAGACGAACGCGGCACCAAGGAAGAAGTTGGTGCTGAAATTCTCCTTGACGTGGAGCTGAGCTACAGTGTAAACGCTAATTTCAACCTGATCGGTGGCGCGAACAACATTCTCAACAATTATCCCGACGAGATTGAAACCCGCCTGTCGCAAGGCATGCCTTACCCACGCCGCACCCCAATCGGCTATCATGGCGGTATGGCGTACTTGCGTGCTGAGTATAATTTCTAATTATTCTAAAGCTTAAAACTTATAGCACGTTTTAAGTTCCGGGTGTAGCAGAATATGTTGTGTTTTGCTACATCCGATATTTACCAATGCCATTGATACGAAGACTAAAGAAGTCGATCTGGTTATAAGTGTACATCAAAAATTCAGGCTCCTCCGGTAGGAGCCTGAGTTCTTTCGGGGCAGCCTACTATGAACCGAATCAGGTGGCAAGGGATGTGAGAACCCCTGTGTTGAGCGTTAAACAGGTGAATGCAGGAGTATTGGGGGAGACGAATAGAACAAAAGAAGAGCGGAACTGTTATGCCAAAAACAGTCGGTATTTTAGGTGGCATGGGGCCTAAATCCACAATCGATTTAATGCAAAAAATTGTTGAGTGTACGCCGGCCCAAAAGGACCAAGATCATATACGGATGCTGGTAGATAACCGTCCGCAAATTCCCGACCGAACCAGGGGAATTCATGGAACAGGCCCTTCTCCACTAATGATGATGCAGGAATCCGTTCAATTGCTGGAAAAGTGGGGAGCAGAGATAATTGCTATTCCGTGTAATACGGCGCATCATTATATTGAAGACATTCAACAGGTTGTTGCAATTCCGGTAATAAATATGATACAACTGCTCTCAAATCACCTTCATCAGAATTATTCACCCGGCCAGCCAATTTTGTTACTGGCTACCAGCGGATCTTTGAAGGCAAATTTATTTCAAAAATACCTGAAGAATTTCGAATTGGTTCTTCCTCCCGAAGATATTCAAAAAAGCTACATCATGGAAGCCATTTATGGAGAGCGAGGGATCAAAGCGATTGGCTATAATGCAACGAGCCGCCAAAAAATATTAGATGCAATTGAAGCGCTCTCCAGCTACACCCCCGTTTGCATTATCGCCGGTTGCACAGAAATCGGCATTGCCCTAAACGGTATAGAATTGAAACCTTCGATAATAGATCCACTTGACCTTCTTGCTAATGATATTGTTAAGAGAGCGTATTCATGAGGCGAAATGAGGCTTGCGAAATATGCAATCACAAAAATCAACCAAATCAACTTCCCCCAATTTTTTAACACGCAGAAATTTTCTTAAAACCGTGAGTTTGGCCAGTGCAACTCTGGCTGGTGGTCTGGCCACGAAGGATGCCTTTTCAAAAAATGTGCTGAAATCAGCTTCCCCGGGAGCGCAGTGCCGCTTCTCCGGATTGCCGGACGATTTTGTTTATCTGAATAGTGGCACGGAAGGTTCGATGCCGGAATGCGTCATTTCTACCTTCCAAAATAATTTGACCAAATGGGCAAGCAATCCCACGACGTCTTATGAGACTGACCCGGAACTCGGAAAACGGCAGGAATTAAACCGGGCTAAGGTTGAACAGTTTTTGGGGGTCGGAAAGAACACCGTATGCCTTACAGATAACACCACCATGGGATTAAGCATGACAATCATGGGATTGAATTTTCGTTCCAACGATAAAGTTGTTACGACTAACCACGAACATTCGGCCATGATGTCTCCCTTGCAGGTATGGCAGACAAGACAGGGACTTCGCATAGAAACACAACCTTTTCCATCTTCTGAAAAACTCAGTCGGATGAACATGCCCGAGCTTCTAGACATCCTGTTTCCGAATACACCTGCGTTAAGGCGAGCGAAGGCATTGTGTGTTTCGCATGTCTATCCCACAACCGGGGTGCGTCTTCCACTTCGGGCGCTTCGCGAAAAAGCCGAAGAACTCAATATCCCCTACCTAATTGTCGATGGGGCGCAGGCGCTGGGAATGCTTGATGTAAGCAGCAGTGGTGATAGTCTGGAGAACAGCGATTTTTATGCCTGCCCCGGTCACAAGTGGTTGAACGGGCCACCGAGTACGGGGGTGCTCTACATCCGAAATGCAGACATAGGCCCGCCGGAATTTTACCCCACGATCTCACAAAGGATGGGGCGATACTCAGACTGTAGTGATGATATTAATTCCTGCTTCCCGATGGCAAAAGCGCTCCAGGTTAGAGGGTGCAGCAACGCCCCCGGTTTTACCGCAATGGTGAGGGCAATGAAATTTGTTGAGGATGAGGGTGGTGCGGCGCGAATTGAGCAACACATACTAAAATTGTCCCGAGAAATCAAAAATTTCATTTTATCCCGGGCGCCACGCTGCATCGTTTCACCGCATTCCGACACGGCGTTGTTGTCGGGGCTTACGGCGTTTTTCCCTTTCAAGTGGGACAAGCCGCAAACGCCTTTGACAGATAAAAAAATTACTGAGCGGGTGGTCGAGGAATTATTGAAAAGAAATATACAGGTTCGGTCTATTGGTATCCCGAATGCACTTTCTTCAAAGTCATCATCTGAAAAATTATACGCTATACGGGTTTCCACGGGGTATTTCAATACAGCCGGGCAGGTTGAAACTTTCAAGCATATGTTGCAAGAAGTATTGAAGCGTATTAGTTAAAACAGAAAAATCGTTCCGTTGGCTCCATCATTATGATGAGGATTCGAAAAAAATACGAATTTTTAAAGACCGTTCTCAGCCTTATTTAAACTTAAAAAACAATAGTTTATACAACCAAACAGGAACAAAATCATGAACCACACATCAAACAACCCTTCCGTATTCATTGTAGGAATTGGAGAAGTAGGGCGTTATCTCCTTGAGTTCCTCGCCCGGGATAATTCTCAAATCGATATTATCGCTGCCGATGTTCGTCTCCACGACGTAGAGTCCAAAGTCAACAACGCAGTATTTGGAGCAGCGCTTCACAGCCTCCATCCCAATGTGAAAGCGCTTGAAATCGATCTTTTCGACATCGACCGAACCGCAGGCATACTGGATAAATTTCAACCGGATGTGATTATAAATTGTGCCGTACTTCAAACCTGGCATGTTATTCGGCGTTTGCCGCAAGAAATCTATGAAAAAGTTAGTTCGGCGTGCCTGGGCGCCTGGCTGCCGGTTCAACTAACACTTGCCATGAAGCTCGCCCAGGCTATTAAACGCTCGGGCATTTCCGCGCATTACATCAATACCTCGCTTTCCGATCTTACAAACCCGGTTCTGGGGGCAATCGGTTTGGCGCCAACTATCGGAATCGGTAATGTTGCTTTAATTGAGCCAGCCGTTCGCACATTGGTTGCTCGAACGGTAAAAAGGCCGAGATCGGAAATTTCTATTAAAATGGTTGCGCATCACGTGCATTGGGTTACCTGGCGAGAAGCAGGCTATAAAGAAGGCGCGCCTTTTTATATGAAGATTCTTGCGGATGGCGAAGATATCACTTCTCAATTTGACACCCTTGATCTAATGAAAAAAGCAATTCTCCTGTATCCGACAGGAACTTCGTTTTCAGCTGTAAGCGCATCTTCCACCATCCAAAATCTGAAGGCGCTTCTTTCCGAAGATACTGTTAAACATCATTCGCCGGGGCCAAATGGATTGCCGGGAGGATACCCAATCTCAATCAGCCGGCAGGGCGTAGAAGTGGATTTGCCTGGTGATATTAGCCTAAAAGAAGCCATCAAGATGAATAAAGAAGCGCAAACTTATGATGGCATTAAAGAGATTGAAGACAATGGGCGTGTGCATTTTATGCCGTACACTATCGAAATAATGAAGGATATCGTTAATTTTGATTGTGAAACGTTTACCCCCGCGGAATGCGAAGCATTAGCAAAAGAGCAGGTTCTCCGGTTTAAAGAATTGGAAAAGCGCCATCAATAAGGTTTGTAGTTCACGCTTTAGCGTGTCAAACTAAAATACTAAATTGTGTGCGGTTTATCATTATTGTCGCACCGCCTTTTTTTACTTTTGTTGATCTGCTTTGTATTGATCTTTTTACGACTCTCCTAATAATTCTCCTCTTAAACAAGGGAGGGAGGGGAAACATTAGACCTGACAGGTTTGCAACTGCCCAGGTAAATAGGCTACAGGGAAAATAAAGAATCTAATAACCTATAGTCTATGGTGAAGCGACTGCTCCACGGCAGCCTAAATAACCTGGCTTCCTAAAAACTTACCAGGTCTAAAACGGACTTTATTAACGGGAAAGGATTTCCGATGCACATTTTTTATCGCCCATTATTTTTAGCGATTTTTATCGCCTTTACCATTATTTCTTCAACCGCTTTTGCTCAATCCACCCATGCGTGGAGCGGCGGCAGCGGGAACTGGAACGATCCATCCAAGTGGATACCGACCGGCGTACCTGCTGCCGGTGATGTCGCCATTATCAACACCGGCACGGCAACTATAACCGAAGATACCGAAATCGGCACCCTTAACCTAACCGGTGGAACTGTTTTTGGCAGCGGGAAATTGACAATTAGCAATTTATTGAGCTGGACAGACGGCCGCTTTTCCGGAAATGATACCGGCGATACCACCATTATCGCCGCCACAGCAACCGTGGAAATGAACGGCGACGGAAACAAAGATTTGAACGCTCGCACGCTTATCTTTCGCGGCGATGTAACCTGGGACGGCCTGGGAAAAATCAGGCTGTTCGGCGGCTCCGCCTGGATAAACGATACCGGCAATACTTTCGAAATCCGAAACAGTTCTTCGGTCGATTTTAGTTCCCCCGGCGGCGGCACATTTATTAACTATGGTACCCTGAACAAAACAAATTCTGCCGCTGAAACGGCTTTTGAGGCAATTTTCGAAAACCACGGCACGCTAAATGTGCTCGTTGGTTCGGTGAAATTTACCGGCGGCAGCGATAACTCCGGGGCGATATTTGCAGCCGGCGGCGGCACCATTCGCTTTTCCGGCGATACGCATGGCTTTGATAATGTTACATTTAGCGGCTTAGGCGCTTTCGAAAACTCGGACGGCGTTTTTCAAACTACTGGCGGCGGATTAACTGTAAGCGCCGGTACTCGATTAACAATGCTCGGTTCCAACAGCCGCATGGAAGGCGATGGCCCGGTGACAATCGATGGCATATTTGATTGGGGACGCTCCGTTATTACCGGCAGCGGTGCATTTATGATAAACGATAGCTTGATCATTAGCGGCAATAGTTCTAAAAGGCTCGATGGGCGCACGATCATCAATAACGGTGTTATTCTCTGGAAAGATACCGGCAGCTTACGGCTTTTAAACGCCGCCGCCATCGTAAACGCAAGCAGTGGGATTTTTGAAATTCGCAACAACGCGCTGCTGGATTTTAACGATCCCAACGGTGGTAGAATCGATAACGGTGGAATGCTCATTAAAAGCGCGGGCTCCGGTATTTCTACCTTTGATGTGGAATTGCGAAGCAGCGGCACAGTAGAAGTAGACAGCGGAACCGTAAAACTCACCCGCGGCAGTTCTTTTACCGGCGGCGTTTTTAGTCTAAACCAGGGAACCACATTGGAGTTCGACGAAGGCAATCACGAATTCAACGAAAATGCTATTCTAACGGTTGCCGGAACCCTTCGGGTTTTGGATGGCGTTACCAATTTTAACGGTACAATTAACGGCATCGGCCCCATGTTTATTGAAAATGGTATTTTCAATTTTAATAGCAACAGCACATTTACCGACCTTACCCAAACCGGCGGTGTTTTGGGTGGCAGCGGGCGAATTACCGTCAACGGAAATTACATCTGGAAACAGGGAACCATCACCGGCAGCGGCGGCATCACCGTTAATCAACTTCTGGATATGACCGGCCTGGATGGGGACATCAAGGTGTTAGACGGCCAATCGCTAACCAATGCCGGAACGGCGTTTTGGAGTGGCCCCGGCGACCTTCGTCTTGCCAACGATGCAGTGTTTTTAAATCAAACCGGGGCGTTTTTCGATATTCAAACGGATGCCAATATCGACATCGATTTCGGTGCCGTTACCGGTGGCAGCCTGCATAATGCCGGAACCCTCACCAAACGAAATAGCTTTGGCACTTCACAATTTAACGTATTTTTCCTCAACAGCGGAAATACCAACATCAATAGTGGGATTTTGCGGCTCCTGAGCGGCAGCAGTACCGACGGCGGTGTGTTTAACATCGCTGCAACCAGTACCATGGAAATCTCCAGTGGCGAGCATACCTGGCAAAATGCCGCATTTTCCGGGCAGGGAAATATTATTACAGATGAACTTCAAATCACCGTTAATGGCGATCCCGGGTTGACAATCGGCCCGGAGGTGGAAATGGGATTCCGTGGCAGCACCAGCATTTGGGAGGGCGATGGAACCGTTACCAATAATGGCACACTAAATTGGGATCGCGGCAGAATTCGCGGCGATGGGGATTTTGTGAACAACAATGTTCTTAATATCGGAGGCAACAATTTTAAGCTGCTTGATGGCCGTACGATAACCAACAACGGTGCGATGTCCTGGAACGGTGGCGGGGCGTTCCGGATGGTAAATGCTGCACAATTAACAAATGGTGAAAATGGAACCTTGGAAATCAATAATAATGCAATTTTATCGTACATTGAACCGCTGGGCGGCAGCATTCGCAACGATGGCACCGTCATCAAAAATGCCAGCGATGCAACGTCTGTTATCGAAGTCGATTTTTTTAACGGCGGCCTTTTGGATGTACAAGCCGGGCAAATTCAATTTTTGCGATTTTTGGCCAATGAACGCTTTGCCACTTTAAGCGGCAGCGGTACGCTGGATGTGTCGCAAGCGCTCTTTTTAAATGATGGCATCGTCAATCCCGGTTCCTCCCCGGGCATTTTAACGATAACCGGCGACTATCCGCAGTCCGGCTCTGCCCGGCTGAATGTAGAGTTGGGCGGCGCTACACCCGGCAGTGGTTTCGATCAATTGAATATTTCGGGAACCGCGCAGTTAGATGGCACGCTCAACATCGCGCTGGCGGATGGGTTTGTGCCACAAGCAAACCACTCATTCGAAATTATTACCGCCAACAGTCGAATTGGCGAATTTAACCAGATTCTTGGGTTAAATAGCGATGTGTATGACATCGTTTACAACCCCGGCAGCGTGGTGTTAACCAATTTCAACTTTCCACCCAATCAACCGCCATCCGCGAATAATGATGTGATTTTAACCAGCGAAGATAATGTCGCTATTATGTTGATTTTGAATAACGACAGCGACCCCGATGGCAACTCGCTTTCCATCAACAGCTTTACCCAACCGCAACATGGCGAAGCAGTGCAATCATCTTCCGATCGTTTGATTTACACCCCGGATGATAACTTCTTTGGCCTTGACACCTTGTTTTATGTGGTTTCTGACGGCTTTGGCGGCACCGATCAGGCGCGCGTGATTATCAATGTGATTTCCGTAAACGATTTGCCGGAAATTTTCCCGCCGCTGCCGGATGTTTCCTTTCTTTCCAACGATAGCACGACACTGGATCTCAACCAATTTGCCATTGATTTGGAAAGTGATGCTTCGGAAATGTCCTGGAGCGCAGAAGTTTTGAGCGCAGAGAACGGCAAACAAGTTGAGCAAAAAGCGAACGATTTTCGTACAACATCCACTTCCTCACAAAAAGATGGTATGGAACGCACTCTGGTCGAT
>CAXHHS010000074.1:0-14570 GCA_964015645.1 uncultured bacterium | reverse complement strand
CGCGTCAAAGCAAATTCGCCCAACTTATGTCCAACCATGTTTTCCGTTATATACACGGGAATAAACTTGATTCCATTATGGACTGCAACCGTATGCCCGACAAATTCCGGCGGAATTGTGCTTCGCCTTGCCCAGGTTTTGATCACTTTTTTTTGCCCGACAGAATTTAACGATTCTACCTTTTTATACAACTTTTCATCTATAAATGGGCCTTTTTTCAGGGATCTTGCCATAAACTTAGTTCCTTTACTTGCTGCGCCGTTTAACAATCATCTTGTCAGACGATTTATGCTTTTTACGTGTTTTTAATCCTTTGGACAATTGTCCCCAGGGAGAACAAGGATGGCGACCGCCGGAGGAACGGCCTTCGCCGCCGCCCATGGGGTGATCTACGGGGTTCATTGCGACACCGCGAACATGCGGCTTTTTCCCTAACCAGCGTTTTCTACCGGCTTTCCCTAAAGAAACATTAAAATGGTCGGAATTCCCCACGCTCCCCAACGTTGCATAACACTCTACGCGAAATCTACGAATTTCGCTGGAAGGCATTTTTATCAGAGCATATTTGCCTTCTCGCGCCATCAACTGCACACTGGCACCGGCGCTTCGGGCAATTTGGGCGCCTTTACCGGGAATCATTTCCACATTATGCAATGACATACCCAATGGTATTTTTGACAACGGAAGCGAATTTCCAACTTTCACTTCGGCATTCTCACCGGAACTGACGGTATCGCCAACTTTTAAGCCTTCCGGCGCAAGGATGTATCTCTTTTCACCATCAGCATAATACAACAATGCAATATCGGCGCTGCGATTAGGATCGTATTCAATTGCTTTTACCGTTGCCGGTATGTCATGTTTATTTCGTTTAAAATCGATGATTCGATACCGGCGCTTATGCCCGCCGCCACGCTGCCAGGCAGTAACCCGTCCCTGGTTATTACGGCCGCCGCTTTTATGAAGGGAGACCGTTAAAGAGCGTTCCGGCTTATCTTTGGTAATATGATCTTTCGCCAGGTCGATCCGGAAACGCAGGTCAGGTGTTGTCGGGTTATATTTTTTTAAAGCCATTTTTCAATCTCCATTTTCCTTAAATACTATCCAGGAATTCTAAGGTATCGCCTTCTGCAAGGGTAACATAGGCTTTCTTATAACTAGATGTAAACCCCGTTACACGACCCCGGCGGGTGAACCGCTGGCGAGGTTTGCCTTTTACGTTTACCGTTCGCACACTTTCTACTTTTACAGAAAAGCGTTTTTCGATGGCATTTTTTACTTGAATTTTATTTACATCTCGGTTAACAACAAAAATGTATTGATTCGATTCATCTTTCAGTCGTAGTGCCTTTTCCGTTAACACCGGCTCTAATATTGTTTCACGCGGGTCTCTCATTTGCCCAATACCTCGTTAATAATTTCAACTCCACCTTGTTGAATAATTACCGTCTGCACACTTAAAAGATCGAATGCGTTAAATTGGGGAGCTTGTTGAACAGATTTGTAAGGGATATTTCTGGCAGATTTGTAAAGATTAAGGTCGTTATCTTTGGTGAGAATCAAAACTTTACGATCTTCAATTTTCAAATTTTCGAGTAATTCGACAACATTTTTTGTTTTCGGTTCATCAAATTGAAAATCTTCGACAACGATAATTTTGCTTTCCTTCGCCTTGTAGGATAAGGCGGAACGACTGGCAAGCCGTTTTACCTTTTTAGGAAGATCCTGGCGATAACTCCGGGGATGGGGGCCAAATGCGCGGCCACCGCCAACCATGTGCGGTGCACGAATAGTTCCCTGGCGTGCGCGACCGGTTCCTTTTTGCCGAAACGGTTTGCGGCCGCCACCGGCAACCGCCGATCTATTTTTAACAGAATGGGTTCCCTGGCGTCGATTCGCTTGATGGGCCTTAACCGCCAAATAGATTGCATGATCATTCGGCTCAATTTCAAATACATCGGGATTAAGCGTAACTTTTTTACCCGATTTTCTTCCGCTCATTTTATAAATATCCAGTTCCATAATACTTAGGTTCTTTCAAGTTTCGATTGTCGGATAGCGCAAGTGGCTATTCTTAACTTTATGTTTGTTTAACCCGTCAGAAAAAAGCCTGAAAAGGCACTCAGCTCTTATAAATTTCCAAATAACTATTTCTTGCACCGGGAACAGACCCTCTCACAAACAAAAGGTTGTTTTCGGCATCCACTTTCACAACAACAAGCCCGGAAACAGCAACTTTTTCATTTCCCATTCGGCCCGCCATTTTCATCCCCTTAAATACTTTTGAAGGATAAGAACTTTGACCGATTGAACCGGGCGCTCTCTCGCGATCCGACTGCCCGTGCGTTTGCTGTGCGCCGCTAAACCCATGGCGTTTCATTACACCAGTAAACCCACGGCCTTTGGCTTTTCCGGTAACTTTCACTTCATCCCCGGGGTTAAACATGTCAACATTCAGAGTATCACCGGCATTCAGATCGGCATCTCCCGGAAAAGAAAACTCTTTTAGCACTCGCAACGGTGGCACATTGGATTTTTCGAAATGCCCCAACTGAGGCTTTGTTGTGTTTTTATCTTTCTTTTCATCGAAACCCAACTGAACGCTGCGATAGCCATCATTTTCGATTGTCTTTACCTGGGTTACGTAGCATGGCCCGGCTTTAACGACTGTTACCGGAACCATATTCCCGGTTTCGTCAAAAATACGAGTCATACCAATTTTTTTTCCCAGCAAACCGCTCATCTTATTCTCCAAACCGTTTTCACTATATTCGTCAAGTCTTTATCTCAATATCTACACCCGCCGGCAGTTCGAGCTTCATCAATTGGTCAATCGTTTTGTTTGTTGCATTATGAATATCAATCAACCGTTTGTGAATACGAACTTCAAATTGTTCGCGGGATTTTTTATCAACATGCGGAGAGCGCAATACCGTAAAAATGCTCCGCTTGGTCGGCAAAGGAATCGGGCCTGAAATTAATGCCCCGGTAGTTTTTGCCGTGGTAATAATTTTGTCAGATGATTTGTCGATCAAATGATGATCGTACGCTTTCAATTTAATTCTAATACTTTGACCTGGCACCGCAGACCCCTTTCGCTATTTTATACCTCTAATTTTTTCAATAATTCCATCAGCTATGCTTTGCGGTAACTGCTCGTAATGGTCGAACTGCATTGTATAAACAGCTCTTCCCTGAGTAACTGATCGCAAAGACGTCGCGTATCCGAACATCTCTGCAAGCGGAACAAACGCTTCGATCACTTGTGCATCCTTCCTGGGCAAAATTCCACTTACTTTTCCCCTGCGGGAATTTAAATCGCCAATAACATCACCAAGATATTCTTCCGGAACAACGACCTCCACATCCATAATCGGCTCCAACAACACGGATCCTGCCTTTGCAAGCGCTTCCTTGACGCCCATTGACCCGGCAATTTTAAAGGCCATCTCGCTGGAATCAACATCGTGATAAGAACCATCAACCAGTGTCACTTTTACATCCTCAACCGGGTCTCCGGCTAATGTGCCATTTTTGAGAGCATCTGAGGTTCCGTTTTTAACCGCTGGTATATATTCTTTAGGCACTGCACCGCCGACAATTTTATCGACAAACTCGAACCCTTTTCCTTTTTCATTCGGTTCTACTTCCAGGTCAACATGCCCGTATTGGCCGCGACCGCCGCTTTGGCGAATAAATTTACCGGTCGCCTTCACGCTTCGAGTAATCGTTTCTTTATAAGCAACTTGCGGTTTTCCAACCCGGGCGTCGACTCTAAATTCTCGCAACAGCCGATCAACAATAATCTCAAGATGAAGCTCTCCCATGCCGCTAATCAATGTCTGACCGGTTTCTTCATCTGTTTTCACCCTAAAGGTCGGGTCTTCGTCGCTGAGCTTCACCATTGATTGCGTCAATTTATCCGCATCAGCTTTCGTTTTCGGTTCAATTGACACCGAAATTACCGGCTCCGGAAAGTGCATTGATTCCAGAATAATCGGTTTTTTGGAATCGCAAAGCGTATGGCCGGTTCGCGTGTTTTTCAATCCAACGGCTGCCACAATATCACCGGCAACCACTTCATTAATATCTTCCCGGCTATTGGCGTGCATTTGCAAAATTCTGCCGAGCCGTTCTTTTTTATTCGTAGTGGGATTAAAAATATGGTCGCCCGCTTTAGCGGAACCACTGTAGACGCGAAAATAAGTCAATTTACCGACGTAAGGGTCGGTCATAATTTTGAAGGCAAGGGCAGAAAAAGGAGAATCACTAGTGGCGACACGCTCGGAAACTTTACCGGAGCGCGGGTCTTCTCCTTGAACCGGGGGCACATCCAAAGGCGAAGGAAGGTAATCGATAACTGCATCCAGCAATCGCTGCACACCCTTATTCTTGAAGGCTGATCCCAGGAGAACCGGAATAAACTTATTTTGAAGCACGCCTTTCCGAAGGCCCGACTTTATCTCTTCAATCGTCATTTCTTCGCCTTCGAGATATTTTTCAGTCAAGACATCATCCGATTCTACAGCAGCTTCTATCAATTTCACACGGTATTCTTCGGCTTTCGCTCGCAAATCGCGGGGAATGTCATCTTCAATGATTTGCATCCCCAGGCTGTTTTCGTCAAAAATAACCGCCTTCATTTTTACCAGGTCAATCAAACCGGTAAACATATCGCCATCGCCCATCGGAATATGCAATGGCACCGGGTGAGCACCCAGGCGCACTTTCATCATTTCCAGAACATTATAAAAGTCCGCACCAACGCGATCCATTTTATTTACAAATGCGATTCTCGGCACACCATATTTATCAGCTTGCCGCCAGACGGTTTCAGACTGTGGCTCTACACCGCCAACGGCACAAAATAAGGCCACCGCTCCATCCAACACTCGCAATGACCTTTCAACCTCAGCCGTAAAATCAACATGCCCAGGGGTATCGATAATACTAATTCGATGATCGGCCCAAAAACAAGTTGTTGCAGCAGAGGTAATTGTAATACCACGCTCTTTTTCCTGCTCCATCCAATCCATAGTGGCGGAGCCTTCATGAACTTCACCCATTCGATGCAAGCGCCCGGTATAGAATAAAATTCGCTCGGTCGTCGTGGTTTTACCGGCATCAATGTGGGCCATAATCCCGATATTTCGGGTATTTTCTAGTGTATATTTCTTTGACATTTTAAACTAATCTCAACTTCCCAAATTTCAGGTTACTAATTATTAATCTACCACCGAAAATGAGCAAACGCCTTGTTTGCTTCCGCCATTTTGTGAGTATCTTCGCGTTTTTTTACCGCGGCCCCATCATTTCGATACGCAGCCATCAATTCGCTTGCCAATCGACCGGCCATTGTAGGCTCAGAGCGCTTCCGCGAAAACCCGACCAGCCAGCGAATGGCAAGGGAGCGGCGGCGTTTTTCACGAACTTCAACAGGCACCTGGTACGTTGCACCACCAACCCGACGAGAGCGCACCTCCAACATTGGCGAAACATTATCCATGGCTTTGCGAAAAACTTCCAAGGGGTCTTTATTTATTTTATTTTCAATAATATCCATTGTATCATAAAAAATCTTCTCTGCCTTACTTTTCTTTCCTTTCAGCATCAAACCATTAATAAACTTACTCACAAGCTCGCTATGATACTTTGGATCCGGTAAAACTTTTCTTTCCGGTGCTTTTTTACGTCTCATTATCTACCTCAAAAAGTCGTTATTTTTTAGGCCGCTTTGCCCCATACTTAGATCGTCCTTGCCGGCGATCTTCAACGCCGCCCGTATCGAGCGTTCCGCGAATAATATGATATCGAACCCCCGGCAAATCTTTCACACGGCCACCGCGAATCATTACAATTGAGTGTTCTTGCAAATTGTGACCTTCGCCCGGGATATACGCTGTAACTTCAATCCCATTCGTTAAGCGAACACGGGCAACTTTACGCAGCGCAGAGTTAGGCTTTTTAGGAGTTGTGGTATAAACTCTTGTACAAACACCGCGTCTTTGAGGGCAACTCCCCAGGGCAGGTGCTTTGTTTTTCTTTTCGATTTTTCGCCGGCCAGAGCGCACTAATTGATTAATTGTCGGCACAACTTCCTCCTAAAGGTTTCTCTAAAAGACACAGACTCTCAATGTAAGTATGAAATCATGTTTTGTCAACTACATTTTTATTATTGGCATTTAATTTGTACGGCAAAAAGGATTTAAATTGTCACTCCTTCAACATCATGACAATTCTTCTAAATCCCTGTAGAAAAGGCTTGTAGATTATATGTGAAGGCTTGTGGTCATTAAAAAAGATGCTACCTCAACTATCGAGATAACATCTTTTTGGAAAAGCGAATAAATCTATTTTGCTGGAACTTCTTCTTCCGGTACTATTTCCTCCTGGGCCGTTTCTTCATTATACTCAACTTGTAACTGTTTGAACTTCTTTAACCCTGTTCCGGCGGGCACCAGGTTACCAACAATCACATTTTCTTTTAAGCCGTAAAGGTTATCGACCTTGCCTGCAACCGAGGCATCCGTAAGCACACGTGTGGTTTCCTGGAAAGAGGCCGCAGATATAAAGCTGTCGGTCGTTAGAGCAGCCTGGGTAATGCCCAATAATACAGGCTCTGCCGTAGCGGCTTCTGCCTGACGACACTCAGCCAACGTGCCTTCTTCCTTTTCGATTCGCCGATTTGTCAATTCAAACTTCATCCGGTCAACTCGCTGCCGTTCTTTAAAACGCGAGCTACCGACTTCGGTAATAATGACCTTGTTGCGAATCTTATCGTTTTCCTCTTTGAAAATAAATTTATTAACGGTGTCACCTTCCAAGAAGCGAGTATCACCGGGATCAAGCACTTTTACGCGCTGCATCATTTGGCGTACGATGATTTCGATGTGTTTATCATTAATACCCACCCCTTGCAGGCGGTAAACTTCCTGGATTTCATTCACCAGGTATTCCTGAACTTTATGCGGCCCCAATATCTGAAGGATATCCTGGGGAGAAATTGCACCATCCGTCAACATCTCTCCGGCATGAACATAGTCGCCATTATGCACCAGAACGTGTTTACTGTACGGAACAAGGTACTTTTTCTTTTCCATAGAACCTTCTACGGCAATTTCCCGAATACCGCGCTTAATTGGGCCGAAGTTGATAACGCCGTCGATTTCGCTGACAGCGGCCTGTTCTTTCGGTTTCCGGGCTTCGAACAATTCCGCGACGCGCGGCAAACCGCCGGTAATATCACGGGTTTTACCAATTTCACGCGGAATCTTTGCCAGAATGCTGCCGGGATCCACTTTATCGCCGTTATTCGCAAGAATATGTGCTTTAACGGGAAGTATGTAACTTGCAATCTCTTTATCGTCTTCATCAACAACGGCAATATGCGGACTGAGGTTTTTGTTTCGGGATTCGATGACAACCTTCTGTTTTTGCAGGGTTTGTTCATCTAATTCTTCCCGCGTTGTAACATTGTCAACCAAATCGACAAATTTTACCTGGCCGCCTTTTTCAGTTAAAATAACCGAAGAATACGGATCCCATTCAAAGAGCGTATCACCCGGTTTAACAGTATCACCATCTTTAACCATGATTTTCGCGCCATACGGGACAGTGTAATTCTTAAGAGAGCGTTTTTTCTTATCAAAAAGATGGATTTTACCGTTACGGCCAAAGCAAATATCAAATTTTTCAAGCACGCCATCTTCTTCCATCATGGTTTCGATGGTACGAAGCTCCTCAAACTTAACGGTTGAATCGTAAGTGGCAACGGCAACTGACTCCGTCACAATACGACCGGCAGTACCACCGATGTGGAATGTCCGCAAGGTCAGCTGCGTTCCGGGTTCGCCGATACTCTGCGCAGCCATTACACCAACCGCTTCTCCAATATCGACCAAACGCCCGGTCGCAAGATTTCGCCCATAACAGAGCGCGCACACGCCGCGTGGCGTTTCACAGCTAAGCACGGAACGTATCTTTACAAATTCCACTGATCTATCGATTGCCAGGGCAATTTCTTCGGTAATTAAATCCCCGGCTTTTACCAATAGCTTATTATCAATGGGATCGTATACATCATCAACAGAGACGCGACCGAGGATACGATCTGCAAGTGATTCGATAACCTTTTCGCCTTCTTTAATCGCTCCTGTTACGATTCCCAGGATGGTACCGCAATCAAATTCATTGATCATTACATCCTGGGCAACATCGACCAGGCGACGAGTTAGGTAGCCGGCGTCGGCTGTTTTTAGTGCCGTGTCCGCCAACCCTTTACGAGCGCCATGGGTAGAAATAAAGTATTCCTGAACCGAAAGGCCTTCAAAGAAATTAGCCGTAATCGGGTTTTCGATGATCTCACCAGTTTGGCCGGTCAGCGTTTTTTGTGGTTTAGCCATTAAACCGCGCATACCGGCTAATTGGCGAATTTGTTCGCGGCTCCCTCGCGCACCAGAGCTTGACATCATATAAAGAGAATTAAATCCTTCTTTATGATCCTGAAGTAATGTGAAAAGATCCCGGGAAACATCATCGGTTACTTTGGTCCAAATATCGATGACTTTATTGTAACGTTCGCCATCAGTAATGAAGCCCATTCGATACTGCTCTTCTAATTGTTGAACTTCTTCGAAAGCGTGTGAAACGATTCCGGGCTTGCTATCGGGAATCACAACATCATCCAAACCGATACTCGCGCCGGCAATTGTGGCGAAACTGAACCCTAATTCTTTTAATTTGTCCAGAAATTCCACCGTTTGCAGTGTTCCGATTCTTAGCATTACCTCATTAACAAGTTGTTCGAGGGCTTTCTTCGTCATTACATCGTTTACAAATCCGACAGCATCGGGTACAATCGAGTTAAAGATAACTCTTCCAACTGTTGTTTCAATTAATTCATCATTCACACGCACTTTGATAAATGCATGAAGATGTACTTTTTTATCGTTAAAGGCAATTTCAACCTCATCGGGATTGGAGAATGTTTTTCCTTCTCCGAATACACCTTCGCGGCCCTTTGTAATGTAATAACTACCTAAAACCATATCCTGGGATGGTGTTGCCAGGGGGCGACCACTGGCAGGCGATAATACATTATGCGATGCCAGCATTAACATCCGGGCTTCCATTTGTGCCTCAAAACCCAACGGAACGTGAACAGCCATTTGGTCGCCGTCAAAGTCAGCATTAAATGCGGCGCAAACCAGTGGATGAATTTCAATCGCCTTACCTTCGATTAGCACCGGTTGAAATGCTTGAATACCCAATCGGTGTAGTGTCGGTGCGCGGTTGAGCAATACCGGGTGATCTTTAACGATGTCTTCCAAAATTTCGAACACAACGGCATCGCGTTTATCAACAAATCGTTTTGCGCTTTTTACGGTTTTTACGATTTTGCGGTCTTGTAACTTACGGATAATAAACGGCTTAAATAGTTCAACCGCCATCCCTTTCGGCAGCCCGCATTCGTATAATTTCAATTTAGGCCCAACTACGACAACCGAACGCCCGGAATAATCAACACGTTTTCCAAGCAGGTTTAAACGGAAGCGGCCTTGTTTTCCTCTCAACATATCGGATAGCGATTTGAGTGGGCGATTTCCGTCACTTCTAACAGCCGTGGTTCGTTTGGTGTTATCGAAAAGTGCGTCAACAGCTTCTTGTAACATCCGTTTTTCGTTTCGTAAAATCACTTCCGGCGCTTTAATATCCATCAGTTTTTTGAGGCGGTTGTTTCGGATAATAACCCGGCGATAGAGATCATTTAAATCGCTCGTTGCAAAACGCCCGCCTTCCAACGGTACGAGAGGACGTAATTCCGGCGGAATGACCGGGGTTACATCCAGCACCATCCATTCCGGCTTGTTTTTATATTCGCCGTTTTCGCGGGTACGGAATGCTTCCACAACCTTCAAGCGCTTAAGAGCTTCATGCTTTTTCTGCTGGGATTTTTCCGTTCGCAATGCTGTTCGCAGTTGATCGGAGAGTTCTTCAATATCGATCTGTTTCAGCATGTTACGAATCGCCTCGCCGCCCATTTGTGCCACGAATTTATCGGGATGATCATCCGGCAAATCCCGTTCTTCCGGACTCATTTCGTCGTAAATTTGCATGTATTCATCTTCCAACACCAAATCGCCGGTTTTTTTGCCGGTATTCCCAGGCTGAACAACGACATACGCTTCGTAATAAATAATTTTTTCCAGGTTCTTGGGAGCAATATTTAACAGGTAACCAATTTTAGTAGGGGTAGACCGGAAGTACCAAATATGAACGATTGGAACTGCAAGGCTAATATGCCCCATTCGCTCCCGCCGCACGCTTTTAGTGGTTACTTCCACACCGCAACGGTCGCAAATAATGCCTTTGTAGCGGATCCGCTTATATTTTCCGCAATGGCATTCCCAATCTTTTACCGGTCCAAAGATTTTTTCACAGAATAAGCCGTCTTTTTCCGGCTTGAAGGATCGATAATTTATAGTTTCCGGTTTGGTAACTTCGCCAAAGCTTTTTTCTAAAATGGCATTGGGAGACGCCAAACCGATGGAGATTTTTGAAATCTGGCCTTTATTGGGATAATTTTCCAAACTCACTCCTTTAATATTATGGTTTATACAAATATTAAAGTCAAAGGTAACTCTCGTTTATTGAGAGACATTAAATTTATTTATTCGACCTTTACATCCAGTCCAAGGCCCTGTAACTCTTTTACCAAGACATTAAATGATTCCGGTCGACCGGCTTCCGGCAGGTTTTCGCCTTTTACAATAGACTCGTAAACCTTGGTACGCCCGTGAACATCATCGCTTTTGTAGGTAAGCACTTCTTGCAAGATATGAGCAGCGCCATACGCTTCCAATGCCCATACTTCCATTTCACCAAAACGCTGGCCACCAAATTGAGCCTTACCGCCCAATGGCTGTTGTGTAATTAACGAATACGGCCCGATAGAACGAGCGTGAATCTTATCATCAACCATGTGGGAGAGTTTCATCATATAAACATAGCCGACAGAAACTTCCTGATCAAACTTCTCGCCGGAGCGGCCATCGCACAAGGTAGATTTCCCCGTTGTGGGCAACCCGGCTTCGGTAAGTTCCGCTAAAACTTCCTCAAAGGTTGCCCCATCGAATACTGGTGTGGCATAGTATTTATCCAAAACCCGACCAGCCCAACCAAGTGTGGTTTCGAAGATTTGCCCCAGGTTCATTCGCGAGGGAACGCCCAATGGGTTTAAGACGATATCTACCGGTGTTCCGTTCGGTAAAAATGGCATATCTTCTTCTGGAACAATTTTAGCGATAACGCCTTTGTTGCCATGTCGCCCAGCCATTTTATCACCAACCTTTAGCTTCCGTTTTTGAGCGACATAAACTTTAGCGAGTTGAACGATTCCCGGAGGCAGTTCGTCGCCGACCATAATTTTATGTTTTTCGGTGCGAAGATCGTTTTCGATTTCTCGCATCAGGTTTTTGTATTCCGTAAATAGCTTACGAACGACTGCATTTTCTTTGTCATCATTGAACCAGGAAATGTTATAATCGATTAAATCCAGTTCCACATTATCGAAGGTTCCCTTCGCCAACTTTGCGCCGGCTTTAACCAGGGTTTTCCCGGAGCGTGTTTCGATGCCCTTTGTAGCAAGCTTACCAAATCTTTCTACAAGATAGACTTTTAAACGCGCTTTAATCGCTTCGATTTTTTCAGCCGTTTCCTGTTCCAACATCTCAAGCTCTTTTTTGTCAGCTTTGCGAGTGCGGGGGTCTTTTTTCTTGCGAGAGAACAGCTTTGTATCGATGACAATTCCTTCGGTTCCGGCAGGCATCTTTAAAGAAGCGTCTTTTACATCGCCGGCTTTGCTACCGAAAATCGCTTTCAGAAGTTTTTCTTCCGGTGTCGGTTCGGTTTCCCCTTTCGGAGTTACTTTACCGACTAAAATATCACCGGCTTTCACTTCTGCACCGGTTCTGATAATACCGGACTCGTCGAGATTTTTGGTTGCTTCTTCGCTAACATTAGGAATTTCACGGGTTAATTCTTCTTCACCGCGCTTTGTATCCCGCACTTGAATTTCATGCTCTTCGATGTGAATAGAAGTGTAATAGTCTTCTCTTACCAGCTTTTCCGAAATCAGGATCGCATCTTCAAAATTATATCCATTCCAGGGCATAAAGGCGACAAGGATATTTCTACCCAATGCAAGCTGGCCACGATCGGTTGAGGGGCCATCTGCCAATACTTGCCCTTTTTCCAACCGCTGGCCGGTAAAAACGACCGGGGATTGATTGATGCAAGAGTTCTGGTTGGTTCGAACAAACTTCATCAGGTCATATTCGATTCGCTGGGCTTCCCCGGTTAAAATTTGGCGGGGGTCTTCCACATCACCAGCATCAACGCGAACAATAATTTTATTTGAATCAACTTCTTCAATCACGCCATTTACATCGGAAACGACTAATGCACCGGAATCGCGCGCTACTTTGTCTTCCACCCCGGTTCCGACAATTGGGGTTTCCGGGTTAACCAGCGGCACTGCTTGCCGTTGCATGTTAGATCCCATTAGTGCGCGGTTCGCATCATCATGCTCAACAAATGGAACCAGGGAGGCAGATGCCGACAGGATTTGGTTAGAGGCGATATCGATATACTGAACCTCTTCCGGTTGAGCAACGAGAAAGTCGCCTCTCTTACGAACTTTCACTAAATCCTTTTCAAACACCTTGGTTTCGTGATTAATCGGCGCATTAAATTGAGCGATAACAGCGCGTTCTTCATCATCAGCGGAAAGGTATTCGATTTCATCTAATATTTTGCCGTCTTTTACCTTGCGATAGGGCGTTTCAATAAAACCGAAATCATTTACTTTTGCCAAAACACTTAGCGATGAAATTAAACCGATATTGGGACCTTCCGGTGTTTCAATAGGACATAACCGGCCATAATGCGTGTAATGAATATCGCGCACTTCAAACCCGGCACGTTCGCGGGTAAGACCACCCGGCCCCAATGCGCTCATACGGCGTTTATGGGTCAATTCCGACAGCGGGTTAGTTTGATCCATGAACTGTGACAATTGGGAGGTGCCAAAAAACGTATTAATCACCGACGTAATTGCCCGCGCATTGACCAAATCTTGCGGCGTAATCGTCTCAGCATCGCCAAGATTCATTCGCTCTTTAATGGTGCGCGCCATCCGGGTTAATCCCAGGTTGAATTGGGCAGCCAGTTGTTCGCCAACTGTTTTTACACGCCGATTGCCGAGATGATCAATATCATCCGTGCTGCGCTTGCCTTCTCGTAAATCGATTAAGTATTTGACGATCTCAACAAAATCCCCTTCTGTCAAGATAGTGGTTTCATAATCGACATCCAGGCCAAGTTTTTTGTTTAAGCGATAGCGGCCAACTGCGCCAAGCTCATACCGTTTCGGGTTAAAAAACATTTTTCGCAGCAGATCGCGAGCAGTATCTAAATCGGGCGGTTCGCCGGAGCGAAGCAGTTCATAAATCAACCGCAAAGAGGCTTCTTCGGATTTTGCAGGGTCTTTATGAAGTGTGTTGAGAATAACATTCGGCATAGAAGGATCATTCGGCTGTTCGAGATGTATCTTTTTTACCTTTGCAGCTTTTAAAGCTTCAATTACTTCTTCATCTTCTAAAACTGCGCCAGCCTCCAGGAGAACCTCGCCGGATTTTTCATTTACAATATCACCAACGACTTTGCGCCCCACCAGGGATAGGGTGTCTGTTTTTTTCAAGTCAACTTCTTCGGCTAGCCCAAAAAGATTTAGCAAAACGTCGTCAGACGTAAACCCTAACGCCCGCAAAAAAGAGGTTACATAAAACTTCTTTTTACGGTCGATATACACATGCAGGCAATCGGATACATCGGTCATAAATTCCACCCAACTCCCCCGAAAAGGAATAATACGAGCAGAAAAAATTTTAGTCCCGTTGGGGTGAATACTTTCACCGAAAAACACACCGGGTGCGCGATGCAATTGGTTAACAATTACCCGCTCTGCGCCATTAATAATGAATGTACCGCGATCGGTCATATAAGGCATATTGCCCAGGTATACATCCTGTTCAATTGTGTCGGTGTAATCATCCGTGTCACCGGTTGGATCTTTAATAGAGAGACGAAGCTTGGCCTTTAGCGGAACAGCGTAGGTCAAACCACGCTCACGGCATTCTGTTACGGTATATTTGGATTTGTCAATGTAATATTCAACAAAATCAAGAATGAAATTTTCCCGGCTATCGACAACGGGAAAAATTCCAGTAAAAACCGCCTGTAATCCCTTCTCCTCACGTTCGTCAGGTGCTACATTTTCTTGTAAAAATTCCGCAAAAGACCGTCGCTGCACATCCAGCAAATCCGGATATTTAACAACAGCAGGAATCTTTGAGAAGGAGTGCCGTTCAAGCAATTTTCCATTTTTCAAAGATGCACCTCGTTTATTTTAAGTGTTGATTGTAACTATGGATCGATACCCATTTTTTTACCAAAATATACAGCCATAGACGTTAGATGCCGGATACCAAATACTCGGTTTATCTTCGAAT
>CAXHHS010000073.1:0-14617 GCA_964015645.1 uncultured bacterium | reverse complement strand
GGCTAAAGTTGTTACGGCTGTTCGTTGCAACGTCGAAGGAGTTGCCGATAAATTGATTTTTAATAAATACATTGTCCATACAATTGGCCATGATCTTTAATGCCCAGCCGTTTTCCGCAAATCCATTATTCTCCACTTGAATGCGGCTGGAATTTTCTGCATAAATCCCAATTGAATTTCTAAAAAAACGATTGTTGGTGATTTGGCTGTCGGTAATATCTTTTAACAATAAGCCGTAAGATGCACTGCCCCAATTGTTCTCGAAGCGATTATTATCCATAATAACATTTTTAGTGTACATCACCGCCACACCGGCACCGTTGTTGTGAATAAAGTTATTACGATATTCGCAACGGTCGGAGAACATGAAGTGCAATCCGTAACGCAGGTTCCGGGTGCTTTCGTTATCGCGAATAACGCCGTCTTCTACAAATTCAAAATATATGCCATCGCGGTGGCCTTCAATACGGTTGTCTTCAACCACAATATCCTTACAATACCAGAGATGAACGCCGTTACCGGAAGCTGCTTCCGATTGCGCGTTGCTTTGAATTTGGTTATTGATAACCTGTGTTCCGCGTGTTTTGGAAAGGTATATTCCGAAAAAATTACCAATTAGTTTATTGCCTTCGATGCGGCAATTATTGCCTTCTTCAATTTTAATGCCGGCTTTATCATCAATGAAACTGACACCGCAATCTTTTATGGTAAGGCCGCGAATCGTGACATTGTTCGCGCGAATGGTTAATATTTGATGTTTGCCTTCGCCGTCGAATACCGGGAAGTCTTCCCCTACAATCTCTATCGATTTATCAATGACAATTTCGCCTTCGCGATAAATACCTTTTTTAACCACGATACGATCACCAGTATTGGCAAGTTGAAGTGCCCCTGTGAGCGTAGAAACCGAGCCATTGGGATCAACGGTGATTTCTTTGGCAAAACAGACAGTTATGAAAAAGAAGATAGTATAAATAATCCCTATATATTTCATTTTATCTTTTTATTTAAATTATCTTTACAATTAGTTATTTTTGAAAATGAAGGAAGTTGTTCTCGATAAATACGGTAATTCAATTTATCTAACGGAAGAAAGATGGCAGCATATACTGGAACGCCACGACGAATTATCATTTTTAAAAGAGGAAGTGCTGAAAACAGTTCGCGTGGGAAAGCGAAGACAAGATCCATTATTTCCCGATACTTTTTATTATCACAGAATTTGTAGTAAGTTACCATCTCGCTTTACTCATATTGAAGTTGTTGTTATATTTCGATCTAAAGATGAAAAACCCAATAATTTTGTTGTAACCGCATATCCAGTAACTAGAAAGTAAGCGCAATGAGAATTTTATATGATGAAGAACATGATGTTTTAGATGTTATTTTCAATGGCTCTAATCAAGCTCCTAAATCAGCCGGCTACGAACTTCGTGATGGTATTATTTTATATACAAATGACGACATGCTTCCTATACAAATTACATTGGTTAATTTTCGCCGTTTAACTCGTGTGCCGGTGGTCCATTTCGATCATTTGGAAAATTATCCTAAAGATGTTCAAAAGAATTTATTATCGCTCATTTCTAACTCTCCTATTACTGCTTTTTTACGAGTTGATACCAACACATTCTATGGTCATATTATGAGTCCAACTTTACTCGATGTCTGCTATCAGTAGGCACTCCCGAACAAACCTTTGAAAGGTTCCAAACCTTTCAAAGGTTGTCGTCCCCAGTTTGCTTTTCAATTCTTTTTTAGACTCATTCTTGTCGTATTTGTCGATCCATCAAGCCAGGCGGTTTTTACCAGTGGAAAGACCTGCTCCCATTTAATAATTTCACCATCAAATTTGGCTTGCATTTCCTGCGCTGCAGGTTCAGTGTTATAAGCGGAGAGATTCATCCCCATCGGGCTTCGCAATGATTTGCTGTGTAGAAAAAATGCCGCCTCCGCATCGATTAATTCTGCCGGGGTATCGAAAGACGTTACCCAGAGAGAATGAACTTGCGAAGATTCTATGCCGCTGCTGAGAGAAAAGGCCGCTAAACATTCGATGGAGTCGAACACATAAATTCTGCCTTTTTGCGTCACCAATTCCGAACCGAAATGGCGATCCATCACCATCATTTTACAATGGGTGCAGGTGTCATGACCGTACTGTATGGGCTTCGGTTCCGGTGTGCAGTTTGTTAGCAGTAGCAGTCCGGTTAGGATTGCCAGGCTTTGCAGGAGATACCGTTTCATTTTTCACTTTCCCGGTTTTTGATGATTTAATTTCCAAATATGAGGCGATTAGCCCCAATAACATTGATCCGAAAATAACATAACCGCCAATGCCCGGTAGGGAAACAGCTACAAAATTCAATAATTGTTTACTGCCGATTAAAGGTGGTTGATAGTTCATTCCCGGAATTTTTATCGCTGCATCGGGGTTGAGATTATGCCCGTAGTCATATTCCCAGAGGTAAAAATCTACCATCCCGACAATGCCGATGGCGATAAATAATCCTGTCCATAGAAATACCAAATATCGTTTTCCGATGTAGGCGGACAGCAGCCCGAAAAGCATCATAAAACCGACCAGAAATGGCATGATTTTTAATTCCGGTATCGATTCCGGTATAATTTCTTTCATGCCAATGTAATGATTCAGGTTGTTTACTTTATCCAGGTCCCGGGGGTTTTGGCCGTCGATGTTATCGATCCAGATTTCCAATCCCAGGCCTTCCGGGTATTGTGGTGCTTCCAGGGAAATCTCCCAAATCGGAACGAAATAGGCCACGATCAGGATTATCGAAGCGACCAATAACAAGCGTTTTGATTTCGGTTTCATTTTTCGTTCCTTTTAAGTATTCGTTGGTGAATTAGTGATTTGGCGATTTAGCGATGTTCTAAAGCCACTAAATCACCAAATCGTAAAATACTAAATTATCTCGGCGCATTATGGCTTAATTTTACGCCGGATCCTTTCGTTGTTACTCGAATATAGCCTTGCATTTCCTGGTGTAAGGCGGAGCAGAAATCCGTGCAGTAGAATGGATAAACGCCCGGGCGTTTCGGTTCCCACAACAGCGTTCGGGTTTCGCCGGGCATTACCAGCAATTCGGAATTGTTTGCGCCTTGAACGGCGAATCCATGCGGCACATCCCAATCTTGTTCCAGGTTAGTGACGTGGAAAAACACCTTGTCGCCGACGCGTACACCTTCAATATTATCCGGGGCAAAGTGGGTACGAATTGTAGTCATGTAGATGTGAACCACGTTGCCTTCCCGTTCCACTCCCGCTTCCTTTTCGCTTTTGGCGACGTAGGGATGGGTATTTTCTTCAATTGGGTAAATTTTTGTTGATTTTTCCATCAACATACTTGCCGGAATCCCCTGGGCATAGTGCGGTTCGCCCATGGTTGGGAAGTCCAATAATAACTTCATCTTATCGCCGCTAATATCGATTAATTGCGCGGCATGGGGTAATTCCGGGCCGGTGGGCAAGTAGCGGTCTTTGGTAATTTTGTTCATTGCCACCACGTATTTACCCCAGGGTTTTTGGCTGTCGCCGCCGGGGATCATCAAATGGCCGATGGAGTAGTAGCAAGCAATGCGATCGACTACTTCCCAGGTTCCTAATTTCCATTTTACAATTTCGGAAGAAATAAAGGCCGAGGTGTAAGCGTATCCTTTGCCGTCAAACTCAGTGTGCAAGGGGCCTAATCCGGCGTTTTGCACTTCGCCGGCCAATACGGATTCGTATTTCAGAATCGGAATACCGTCAACTTCGCCTTCGAATTCTTTGTTCTCGATGGCTTTCTTCATTTTGGAAAAAGAGTGCACCGGAATAACACTGGCCAGTTTTCCGCCGCCGACAATGTATTCACCGGTGGGATCAACATCGACGCCATGCGGAGATTTCGGCGTTGGTAAATAGTAAATCAAGCCGGGAATATCCTTGGGATAAAGTATCTTAACAGAGGTTTTTTTCTCCGAAACTGCCGAACGAGTTCCATGATCCATATAGTTGTGGTAATACTCCGTGCTCATGGTTTTAAATTTTCCGTCGGCAATGGCTTGCTCCGCTAATTTCCAGTTTACCGCAGCGATAAAATCCTTGTCATTTTTAGAAGCGTTTACTTCCAGCAGCGTATTGGCTTGCTCCGTGTTGTAACAGGTAAAAAATGCCCAGCCATCGGAAGGACCTTTACCGGCGTGTGCCAAATCGTAATTATATCCCGGCACCATGATCTGAAATCCAATATCCATCAAACCACTTTGCGGATCGGGTTTGATAAATGTAATCGTGCCTTTGAATTTCTTCTTATACTCGGAAATCGAGACATCTTCCTGGGGAATCGGCACGCTGAAGCGGGTGGATGCGACGATATACTCGCTGTTCGGCGTTACAAACGGCGAGGCGTGGTTGCCGCCGGAATTGGGGATTTCGATAATATCGTCTGTCTCAAAATTCGTCAGATCAATTCGGGCGACCCGCGGCGTGTTGTTAGCGTTAATAAATATCCAGCGGCCATCCGGCTGCCCATTGGTTTGGGAAAGTTCCGGATGGTGGGCATCATCCCAGGGCACAAAACCGTGGCTGGTCATCAACATGCCTTTGGTTTCTTCGGCATAGCCGTAGCCGTTTTCCGCGTGCTGGGAAAATACCGGGATTATGCGGAACAAACGCCCGGACGGTAAGCCGTAGACGGTAAGCTGACCGCTAAACCCGCCGGAGAAGAAGCTGTAAAATTCATCATAACTTCCCGGTGCGACATAGACTTGTTCGGCGGCATCGCTACTGCCAACAGCAGTCTGCTTGCGAGTAGAACAAGCAATGGCCAGAATTAGCACAACGATTACAACAAGAGCACCAATCCAGAATCTCTTTGAATTAATTGAGTTTAACATGGCACGACCTCCTATAAGTTTGGTTTATTTAGAAAATTAGGTTCTATTTAAA
Organism: uncultured bacterium; assembly: GCA_964015645.1. Taxonomy (GTDB): domain Bacteria; phylum Calditrichota; class Calditrichia; order RBG-13-44-9; family J075; genus CAXHHS01. The sequence goes on along the minus strand of CAXHHS010000073.1, from coordinate 9,666 downwards.
GACCGTGTTGCATTACGGGAACGGCAGAAAAGCTTTATTAAAAGCCACGCAACACGAATCATGTATTACTTCGTATTTGCTCTCAAATATTCCAGCAACGCCCGCGCATCTTCTTCTGATATGTTCTGAAACGTCATCGGCGCCAGAAATTCAGCTAACATTTTTTTCCCTTCGGGATGTTTTTTAACCATCTCATCAGGGTTAAGAACCATGTTCATAACGAATTCCGGGGTGCGGCGTTTGGTAACATCGCCCAATGCCGGGCCGATGTAACGTTCGTCCAATTTATGGCAGGGCGTGCATTTGGTTTCGAAAATTTTGTCCCCTGTGGCAACTAATGCGTCATCGATCGGTCCCAGTTTTACGTCCGATTTGATGGGGCCAATACCGTTTTCCAATTCCCATGCTGTCAGCTCACCTTGCCCGCTGTTTTGCGCCGTTTGCGGAGTGCCGGATTCGCTGCCGCCGTTTCCGCCGCAACTCCATAGAAGCATTGCTCCGATTATTAGTGTAATGGTTATACCGTATTTCATTTCAGTCTCCTCTGTTTTTCTATTTAAGACTTCGGACTATTTTGTCTTATTTTAAGACAGATTTTTAGGGGTAGTGATTGCGGCTGGTATATCCGTAAGCCGCATTCCGGTTTTATTGATTTGGCTGGCCAACTGGTATAACGAGGTATTTGTAAGTAGCGATTTAATGTCGTTTCTGATAGCTAACCAGTGTTCGTGTAATGGGCATGGTATTTGAGAGCCGCAGTTAGACAGCCCTAAAATACATTCTGATAAATATGCTTCATTTTCGAAGGCATTTACAATCTCAATCAGTTTAATTTGGGCAGCCGATTTGGAAAGCGAAACCCCGCCTTTCGGCCCGCGGTAAGAAACCATAATATTTTTCTGGGTTAATTCTTGCAAAATTTTAGTTAAAAATGAAAAAGAGATGTTGAGATTCTCCGATATTTGCCGGATGGAAACGAATTGATGGCTTTCTAAGGAAGCGACATATAACGTGGCTCTTAAACCGTATATGCACTTTTTGGAGAATAACATCTATTTCAACCTTTCTTCTTTTTGCCATCCATTAAACAATTTCCTTGCCAGAATTTTAAAAACAGTTTTAAGTGATTTAAAAATAGTAGCTTATGAAAGAATTCCGCTGTGTTTAAAGGATAAAAGAGATCGCCACAATTTTGATTCATCGATTCTTGATTTTGGCTGCAATTGTTTATAAAACAACAAATTAGTCTGGTAGCAGCGGCGTGGCATAGCGGAAGTTTTGTGGCATCCTTTGAGAGGCATAATTCTTCCAATCCCGTGATTATTCGTTTTCGGAAGTTGCGCTGCCAAATAGCGTTTGCCATTCCGGTCGCGATTTATCCGGCGCCGGAAAAATTTTGTAAAACTCAATGATTTTTTTGCGAGTGGATTGCAGCCGCTGTCCCATAATTTTCCCCATGCTCTTCATCAGGTTATAGCCCAATTCATGGTCTATTTCGATATGAGCGCGCAATGCCTTTCCGTTTAAAACAATGACTTCTGTTTCTTCTTTTGCCCGTGCATCAAAATGCCATCGAAAGGGAGGGTAAAGCCATGACCACCCCATAATATCGCCCCTGCCGATATTCTCGATCGTAACCGGCCCGTAGTTTGCAATATTAACTTCTAATGATATGCCGCCTTTCAGCACCAGGTAGAAATCATTTGCTTCTTCGCCTTCGGTAAAGACATACTGGCCGGCATTAAATTTACCGAGTGATGAAAAACGGATGAGCCTTTGAATTATGGCAGGTGTGAGATCTTTAAAAAACGGGTGGGCAATCAATATTTGGTTTATTGAATCCATAGCTTACCTCCAAAAAGTTAAGTTATGGATAGAATAAACAGTTTTACTGCATTTTATTATGATATTGATTAGTTAAAAATATGATTTTTGTCAGCTTTTTTCCGGGAATAAAAGGCTGATGCTTTCACGGTTGTGAATTCTCCTGATCGCTTCGCCGAATAACGGCGCTACCGAGACCACCTCTACTTTGGAGGAAAATTTTTCCGGCTGCGTCTCGATAGAATCGGTTATGATGAGCGTTTGAATTACGCTATTATCAATTTTTTGATTTGCGCCTTTGCTTAAGGCCCCATGCGAAACCATTGCCAGCACCGCCTTGGCGCCGCGTTCCATAAGTTTTTCTGCCGCTTCTGTAAGGGTTCCGGCGGAATTGGCTAAATCATCCACCAGTAAAGCGGTTTTTCCTTCTACATTACCGATAATTTCCAATACTTCCACTGTTTCATCATGCCCAATTCGTTCTTTGTCTGCAATTGCGATTGGCGTATCTAATCGCCGCGCGTAGCGTCTGGCTTGTTTCACAAAACCGGTATCCGGTGATACAACGACGAGGTCGGAAATATTTTTCTTTTGAACCGCATCGCAAAGAATCGGAAACGCATATAAGTCGTCAACCGGGATTTTGAAAAAGCCCTGGAGTTGGGGCGCATGGAAATCGAGGGTCACAAATCGATCGGCCCCGGCAGCTTCGATAGCGTCAGCGCAAACACGGGCGCGGATCGAAACTCGAAGATCATCCTTTTTATCTCCCTTTGCATAACTAAAATAGGGCATAATTACGGTAACTTCTTCTGCACTCGCTCTTTTAAACGCATCAATCCAGAACAAAAGCTCCATAAAATTATCGTTTGCCGGAAATGCTGTTGACTGAACAAGATATACCCGCCGGCCTCGAACATTCTCTTGCACTCGCACAAAAGTATTGCCTTCGGAAAAGTGGATGACTTCGCCCTTTCCAGGTTCAAGCCCCAGGTATTTGCAAATATTCCGGGTTAATTTCCGGCTTCCACTGCCGCTAAAAACCATCATTTCATCAGAAAACATTGCCTGGCTCCCTGTTTAATTTGTCCCGGAATCAAACATTTAGACCTGGAAAATCAGTTACTTCCGGAGGTTCATCTGCAACAGAAGAACTTACAACATTTTCAGTTCTCGAAATAGTTGAATCTTTCAGCTTCTCTTTAAAATAGTTGTATAAAGATTCCTGTGCCCGGGTTTTCTCTGGCGTACTGTTACTTACATATTGATTGTGGAATTCCGGGGTTAACATTCTTGCCTTTATATTATCTCTCAAGTGAAAATCGAGAAAATCTTTAATCTCCTTCTGAAGCGCTTTGTCGTAAATCGGCGCAGCAACTTCCATCCGGCGATCTAAATTACGGGGCATCCAATCTGCGGAGGCGAGGTAATATTTTTCATTGCCGCCGTGGCAAAAAACAAATACACGGGTATGTTCCAGGTAGCGGTCAATCGTTGCGGTGGCTTGAATATTTTCGCTGCTACCTTTAACCCCGGGGAGCAGTGAAAACATCCCCCGTACCATCAGTTTAATGTAAACTCCGGCCTGGCTGGCTTCGCAGAGTTTTTTTATCAGCTTTGGATCGGTCAGGTTGTTTAGTTTAATGATGATGTATGCTTCTTTGCCTTTGGCGGCATTTTTTATTTCGGTTTCGATGAGTTTGATTAATTTCTGGCGCATGTTAAACGGTGCAACTAACAAATGCCGGTAGGTAGAGCGGTTAAAATTATTCTCCAGGGAATCGAACACCTTTCTCACCTCGTTGGTAATCCGCGAATCGCAAGTTAGCAGCGCATGGTCGCTATACAGCTTGGCGGTTCCTTCATGAAAATTACCGGTGCCAACATTGGCATATAGGGTGACCTTTCTGTTCACCTTCCGCTTGATGAGAATTAATTTGGAATGCACTTTAAACCCGGGAGTGCTGTGTACGACTTTTACTTTCGCATCCTGGAGCCGTTGTGACCAACGGATATTGGCTTCTTCGTCGAATCGCGCTTGTAATTCCAATACAACCGTAACGGCTTTACCATTTCTGGCCGCATTTATCAAGGCATTAATAACATTCGATTGGCTGGCGACCCGGTAAAGAGTGATCTTGATGAAAACCACATGCGGGTCGATAGCGGCTTCCCGGAGAAGATCGATCACATAATCGAAGGTTTGATATGGATAGTGCAGCAGAATATCTTTCGCGCGAATCGTTTCGAACATACCTGTGTTGTAAGCGATGTCTTTGTGAGGAAGCGGCCGGGCACTTTTATAGAAAAAATCCGTTGAGCCAATTTTCGGAAAGTTTATAAAATCCTTAAAATTATGATATCGCCCGCCGGGGATTAAATTGTTTTCCAGTTGTTTCTGCTCCCGCAGCCGCTTAATAATAAAACTTAAAAATTTTTCCGGTATACGATGGTCATAAATAAAGCGCACCGGGTTGCCTTTTTCACGCTGTTTGAGGCTTTTGGATATTTTTCGAATAAAACTGTCGACAATATCATCATCGATATCCAGTTCGGCATCACGGGTGATTTTGATGGTATAGGCTTCGAGCTGATCGAATTTAAACATGGAAAAAATATCACCGAGCGAACAGCGGATAACGTCATCCAGCAGGATAATGTATTTCCGATTATCAATTTGGGGTAAAATTACAAATCGCGAGTGCGAATCAGTGGGAACCTCAATTAAAGCGTATTTATATTCCGCAGATTTTTTCATTGCCAGCATCCGCACGGCAAGATAAATTGCGTGGCCTTTTAAATCGGGAAATGCTCCTATCTGATCAATCATTAAAGGAATTAATGCCGGGCGAAGTTCCTGGTGAAAGTAGTCTTTGACAAAGGTTTCTTGCTCCGCATTTAATTCCTTCTCGTTGATGATATAGATATTTTCCGCAGCCAGCTCTTTCAAGATAATATTGTAAATTTCGTCAAAATCGGCCTGCTGGGCTAAAACAATTCGGTAAATCTGGTCTAACACATCATGCGGATCATGCCCAATGAGTTTGATCGCTTTTTTACCGAGCGCTCTAAGCCGCCGTAAGGTGGCAACCCGAACGCGGAAAAACTCATCAAGGTTAGAAGAAAAGATGCCCAGGAACTTCAGTCTTTCAATCAGTGGCACGGTAGGATCAGCCGCTTCCTGCAATACCCTGGCATTAAAAGCCAGCCAGCTAATTTCCTTATTGTTTAATTTGATTTTCATAATATTCAAATCCCCATGGTTTATTTATTAATCCTCAATATGAATTGGTTCTTCTTTTTTATCCTCGACGTTGCCGGACCATTCCAATAAAATACGAGCGATGTTAGTGGCATGGCCGTTAATTCGGCGAAACTGTTCCATCAAATCAATGTGATATTCGCTGGTCGCTTTAGTCTCCGGTATGTCTTCCAGCAGCCGTTCGTAATGCGTGCGAATATACCCTTCTTCCATAGCGCGATATTTTTTGAATTTGCGTTTCATCTTTTTCGCTTTTTTGAGGTCAGCATCTTTAAAGGTATCGATTGCGCGGCTAATCTGTTTTAAAGCGCTGATATGGTATTCTTCGATCTCTTTTTTACCCTGTTCGGAAAATTGATGGCTGCTGCCCAGCCACTCCAGAGCACGCGGGTGCAAATTTTTGGAAACAATGTCGGCAATTTGTTCGAACTCCGTTGCGGTATACATCATTTGAAACACCTCGCCGGCCTGGTCTTCGGGAATACTTTGCCGGCTGATACGGGTCAGGTAATCGTTGATTTTTACTTCCAGGAAATCGATCTCTTCCTCCATCTCTTCCAAATCGTTAAGCACCTCTCGATTCCGGGATAAAAATGGTTCGCTAATTTGCTGTACCATTTTTTTTGCCATTTCTCCCATTCGTAATATTTCCGCCCGCGCCAGGCTTAAGGCCAACGCCGGGGTAGAGAGCAATGACTCATCCAGGAATTTGGTTTTATATAATTCTTTTACCGGCTCCACTTTATGCGGTAAAATGCGCATCACAATTCCCGCTGCCCAGCCAATAAATGGCAGCACTACCAGGGCTGTCGCAATGTTAAAAATTGTATGGGCATTGGCCACCTGGCGGGGAACAACATCGGCAAGATAAGCTGCCCCGATAAGCTCGCTGGCGCCTTTCGGAGATAGCCAGCGAACAAAATCCGCAAAATACGGTATCCACCAGATAAAAAGGAAGACGCCGATCAGTTGAAACATGGTATGGGCAACCGCGACTCTTTTTGCCTCCCGGCTGGCGCCGATGCCCGCTAAACCGGCGGTAATACAGGTACCAATATTTGCGCCGAATATTAGCGGAATACCGGCCTCCAAAGTAAGCAACCCCTGGATGGCCAGAACAATTAAAATCCCGGTAAAGGCGCTGCTGCTCTGGATAAGCGCGGTGAAAATAGCGCCGACAAGAATCCCCCACACCGGATTTTCTAAAGTAACCAGCAAATCGATAAACGGCGCGTAGGTGCGCAACGGGTGCATGGCGTCGGACATTACCTTCATACCGAAAAAGAGCAGACCAAATCCCAGGATGGTTTCGCCGATGTTTTTAATCTTTTCCGATTTACCTAACATAAACAATCCCAGGCCAATTGCTACCATTAGCAAAGCGTAATCCGTGAGTTTGAAGGCGACAATTTGCGCCGTAATCGTCGTGCCGACATTGGCGCCCAGGATGATGCCGAAGGATTGTACGAATGTCATCAACTGCGCTTGTACAAAACTGACCAGCATAACGGTTGTCGCGCTGCTGCTTTGGATAATCATGGTAACAAATGCGCCGACCGCTAGGGCGATCAAACGGTTGTGGGTCAGGCGGCTGAGGATGGAACGTAAGCGGTCTCCGGCGGTCTTTTTCATGCCATCGCTCATCATGTTCATACCATACAGAAACATCCCCAACCCGCCGGCAAGACCAATCACTAGGAAGAAGACCCAGTTGGATTTCCGGGCAAAAACCTTATAAATGAGCAGGTTATTGTTGAGTTTATTGTTGTCTATTTTGGCGATGATTTCATACTCACCCGGTTTAGAGCCGAGGGTAAAGCGGGTTGCGGCAATCCCGTTTTCATCAGTATAAACAACGCTATCATCAATATTATGCCCTTTGGCCTTTCGCGGGGTGGTGATGATCTCAAAATATACCGGCACGTTTTTAACCGGGTTGTTATCTTTATCAACCACCTTTACCCGAAGCGGGCGCTCCAATGTTGTACCGGCAACATCGTATTGGCGGTCTCCGGAAAAATTTTGATCGGCATCAGAAACCGGTTTGATGATGGCAATATCAATTGTGTCATCTTGCGCAGTTGGTTGGGAATGGATATTTGTAGAAAGCAGTATGGCGAGGAAAAACAACAACTTAGAAAGAATTGAAAATCGCTTTGATATTCTTAATATCATAATATTCCTATTCATTTTAGTGAGCCGTTTTATTTACTCTTTCTCAATTTGTTTTCGATTTTGGAATACTGGGTTACTGGAATGTCGGAAAAGTAACATTCCAACATTCCAAATTACGAGCATTCCATTTTCCCAAGCTCGTCTTGAAAAAATCTTCGGCGCTTTAGAACACTTCCGGTACAAATGTCTGATCTGTAATAGGTGGGCGAATATACCCGACTCTTTCCTGGCGTGGTGGCAGTTCAATGGATTCGGGAGTTAAATCTTTGTAGGGAATGAGGCTTAGCAAATGGTGAATGCAATTTAGACGAGCGCGTTTTTTAACATCGGCATTTACGACATACCAGGGAGCCTGTTTGATGTCGGTGTAGGCAAACATCTGGTCTTTTGCTTTGGAGTATTCCACCCATTTGGCGCGAGATTCGAGGTCCATGGGGCTAAGTTTCCAGCGACGTACCGGGTCGTGGAGTCGCTTTTGAAAGCGCCGTTCCTGTTCTTCATCGCTGACTGAAAACCAATATTTGATGAGAATAATTCCGGAACGTACCAGCATTCGCTCGAATTCCGGGCAGGATCGCAAAAACTCGCGATATTCTTCTTCCGTACAAAATCCCATCACACGTTCCACACCAGCGCGATTGTACCAGCTGCGGTCAAAAAGCGCCATTTCTCCCGCTGCCGGTAAATGCGGCACATATCGTTGAAAATACCATTGGGTTTTCTCTTTCTCGGTAGGGGTTCCTAAAGCAACCACCCGGCAGACCCGGGGGCTTAAGCGCATGGTAATTCGTTTGATAACGCCGCCTTTTCCGGCAGCATCGCGGCCTTCGAAAATCACAACGACTTTTAGCCCCGCGTGCTTTATCCATTCTTGCAATTTGACCAGCTCCACCTGAAGTTTCGCCAATTCCGCTTCGTAAAATTCATTTTTGATTTTTCCGGGCTTCGTTTGGGCTTCCGGTATTTGGGGGTCTTTATCGGTTTGAGATGCCGTCAACTCGGGAGCCTGTTTTTTGGGCTTTTGCTCCCGCTGGCTATTTTTCTTCTTTGACAAAACTTCCTCCATTTTATCTTCCGTACAAAGCGTTAATTGGTTAAAGATTGATGCATCTCTCCTGTTGCGCGAACAACGCATCAATCAAGTTGGATAAAACAATGTTGCAGGATGTTTTTTGAGGAAGAAGGAAAAGGAAGGATTATAACAACAAAAATGCGATTGCCCGCAGTTCATCGTATACGGTAATTTCTTTACCATCGATGATTGCAAAACAGGCCTGACAATCCAAACCGGTTTAACCATTAACCGGTTTGGATTGTCAATGCTACTTGAAAATCCTTTTGGGTTTACCTGCATTAAACCACAACTGCATCGTGGTAAGAATAGCCCGGCATCCATATAATGCTTCGACTCCGCTCAGCATGACCGCTCAAGTCACCCTGGGCGGAATCGAAGGGTGAGACTTCTGCGACGGATAATTTTTGCCGCAGTGCACTACTTAGCGGTTTATACTGGCAAACCCATTCCTAAATCCTCTCATTCCCACGTACCTCTCTCTGCTTTCCTCCGCAATCCATAGGTTCTCTCATATCAAAATAATTCGTTTTACAATTAGTACAGAATTTCCGCCCAGCGCTTACCAGCGACTAACTCAGCTTTTTTTCTCACCCATTTTTCCTGGGAATCTGCCATCCGGCTAAAAACCTTATCGAGTGTATCGCGAATGCTTTCCTGCCCGACAACGTAAACGTGGGTTTTGGAATCGTTTACCATATTCCAAACTTCTTCGGCGCGTTCTTCCAGGGCATAATCCAGGGCAATGGGATCGTCCCAATGCGGGCGAGGGCTAAGGGCTTTGAATGCCTGGAATGTTTCTTCGTCATAATAGTTGGCAAAATCGTCACGCTCATCGTTCATGTAAAGCAACTCCAGGCCGGTTCGCGCGCCATAGAACAACCGAACGTTACCTTTCCAGCCGCCAAGTTTCTGGTAGATGTATTTAACAAATGCCCGAAATGGCGCAATGCCGGTTCCCATGCCGATCATCAACAGATCGGAAGTCTTGTCGTCGGGAACTTCAAACGGCATTCCGTACGGCCCGGTTAGCGTCAGTTTCTCTCCAACGCCGAGATCGCAAAGGTAATTGGAGGCAATCCCCTTATATTCTTCGCCGCTGAACTCATCGATATAGTCGCAGCGCCGAACGCAGATATTCAGCAATTGCTTTTTACCTTTGGCAGCTTTGGGAATATCGGCAATGGTGTAAAGGCGGAAATGATATTTGTTCCCGAAGGGGTGCGGCCCCGGAACGATTACCCCAACACTCTGCCCGATTTCAAATTCGTTGCCGCTATTTTCAACCTCTATAATGATGTCGCGAACTTCTGCCGTATGGTAGGGCGTAAGA
>CAXHHS010000072.1:0-14623 GCA_964015645.1 uncultured bacterium | reverse complement strand
TACACCAAGAAGCTCGTCGGCAGCGTCAGATGTGTATAAGAGACAGATGTAACGGAAGCCGATATTGTCGTCAGTGGCGGGCGTGGCTTAAAGGGGCCGGAAAACTGGCGTATTTTAGAGGAATTGGCAGAAACTTTAGGCGCTGCGACCGCTTGCTCTCGCCCGGTTTCCGACGAAGGCTGGCGCCCCCACGAAGAGCACGTAGGGCAAACCGGTAAAACCGTTTCTCCCGATCTTTATATTGCCTGTGGTATTTCCGGTGCGATTCAGCATATTGCCGGAATTTCCTCCTCCAAATACATTGTTGCTATAAACAAAGACCCGGAAGCTCCCATTTTTAATGTGGCTGATTATGGCATTGTTGGCGATGTTTTTGAAGTGCTGCCGGCTTTAACGGAAGAGATCAAAAAGTTCAAATAAAAATCCCGCTGTTTGCTTTTGTAGATCCCGCCGCTTTTTGAGGGCGGGATTTTTTTATTCATTACCTAAACTCCCGGGTACTTTCCCAGATAAAGCAACGTAATTCCAATCGTATCGAAAACCCCGTGAAAAAACATCACCGGCCAGAGGTTTTTCTTACTAAAGAGATAGAATACCCCGGAAACAACACCATAGAAAAAAATGACGATAACGCCGCTAATTCCCTGGTAAAAGTGCGCCAAACCAAATAAAGCGGCGGTTATAAAAATCGAAAGTCCCCATCCCAGCTTATTGCTGCCAAACAGGTCTGTAAACCGATTCATTAAATAGCCGCGATAGACCAATTCCTCCATAATGGCAGCCAGGGTCCAGGCAATAATCATCAAAATAATAAAATTAACGATATTACCCTGTATGCCGGCAAACTGGCTTAAGTTCACCGGGGAACCAGTGAGTTTCACAATTGCCGGCTCCAAAACCAACAACTCAAACGGGGAATACAGCATCGCGAAAAGTGCGCCGCTGCCAATGGCCTTGCCCCAGCTATCCGGTTTTTGAAAACCAATATCCCGCCAGCGAAGATTACGGAATCGAAGCACGAGCCAGCCAATCAGAAAAATGACCGGCGTATCAGTTACCGGCACCAGGCGAAACCCGATAATTGTGGAAACAATGGCTAATTCAAAAGCAATCCATAATTTCGAATTGAGGATATTTGCCAATTCGACGTTTGTAGTTTTAGTTTCTTGAGATTCCATTTACAACCTCCTTTTTTGTTTATCCTTTATTCTTTCCGACCTTTATTCTTTCTGCTCTTTATTCTTCAACCTTTATCCTTACCTGACCTTGTTTCCCGGCGTTTTGCCTGTGCTTTTTTGGGCGCAATAACCCAGGTTAAGGTATAAAGTTTTCGATCCCCGGGTTGTTTTGACTGATGAAAAATTTCCTGCAACCGCTCCAAAAGTTGATTCACTTCTTTTAAATCCTCCTCTGTTAGCCAGGCTTTCTGCCGTGCTCCCCAGAGGTTTCTGATGCCATCATCAATAACGGCTAAATCCGGGGTAAACCCGTTGCGAAAATCGCGCTCAGCCATCCGCATCATCGCTGAAATAACTTTATTGATTGCTCCTACATTCTCAGCATTTTCCGGTTGGTATTTCAGGTTCATATACTGCCCCGGCAGGGTGTAGACAATTTCATCTCGCCGGGAAGTAACGCGAGCGCCTTGCTCTATCAAAAGCCCGCTTTCGACTAATTTTCGTACGTGGTAATAAAGCGCGTCAGCAGCGACTCCCAGCTCTTGTGCCAGTTCCGCAATGGAACACGATCCCAATGCGCTCACGCTGTCTAAAATCTCCTGGCGCATGGCAGAGGCCAGCAGCAATATCTGCCCCGGTTTTTCAATCCAATATGTTTTTGGAGTACTCATATTTTTCCTTCACCTCAAAATTGGCAAACAATAATTGTTGAAAAAACATTGAAAATTTCAACAAACTTATACTGAACTTATTTTGTTTTGTTTCAGAAAATTGTGGATGGGTGGTTTTAAAGCGAGAGAAAGGCAGTACGTTAGGCAAAATGATTATTTTTAATTATTTTGCCCATAATCATTTTGCCAGAAAATTATGGCACGAACTGTGCCGATCTTAAATTTTCAATCATCACTCTTAAATCTTAAAACCCCGGCAACTTAAATTTCATCACTACTTCCCCGGTTTTTTTGTTAACACTAACGGCCTGGTCTTCGGTAACCAGGTCTTTTCCGGTGGTCATTTTCAGCAGGCCGCCTAAGAATTGCAAACCCTGGTTGAGGGTGGTTTCCAATTCTTCTGTTTGTACTGTTTCGGAGGATGGTTTTTCCGCAGCAGCGGCGGCTGGCAGGGATTTTTCTTTTGCCGGGTCGCCATTTTGAGCGGCTTGCACTGCTTCGGAAACCACTTCCTGCAATTCATCTTCGATAGCTTGCTGGGCTTCGGCAGATGCCAGCGATTCGGCAGCAGCTTCTTTTTCCAAGAATTCGCGGGCTTCCTCTTCCGCTTCCGCATCAAACGGTTTGATGAGTTTTTCAACCTGTTCCAGGAAGGTGGAACGGCCTTTTTTGGAGAAATCCACCTCGTCGGTCATACTGCCTTCGTTCAGCACGGCGTCAAACAGGGATTCTTTCAGCACAATGCCATCGAAAATACGCTGCTCTATACTGTTGCGAGAGACCAAATTAATTGCGGTAATTTTAGAGCTTTTTTGCCCGATGCGAAATACCCGCCCGATGCGCTGATTTTTTTTCGCCGGATTCCAGGGCAACTCGAAGTTGATGACAGTATCGGCAAATTGCAAATTCAACCCGGTGCCGCCGGCTTCCGAGGAGAGAAAAATTTTGCAATCGGGATTTTTCTCGAATTCTTCGATTAACTTGCCGCGATTTTTAACCGGAACATCCCCCGTCATCATAATGGAGCCGATGTTGTTGGCCTTCAGCATTTTTTCGATCAGGCGCAGCATGGTTTTCCACTCAGAAAAGATGATGACTTTTTTGCCCTCGGCATGGATGTTCAGTTTCTCCAACAAAATCTCCTGAAGCTCTTCCAGTTTCGGAGAAACATTCGTTTCTTTATCGATCAAAAACGTGGAGTCGCATACCATCCGCATACTGGCCAACAGCGATTGAATGCGCTGCATGTCGAAGATTGTTTTGTGCTTTTTCATAATAATCGGCATCAGCGATTGCGCCAAACCGCTGTGGATTTCTTCTTGCTGCGGGTGCAGGTTGATCGGCACGACTACCTCCTGCAAATCCGGCAATTGTTCCATCACCTCTTTTTTCTCCCGCCGGATTACCCAGGGCGCCAGCCGTTCTTTTAGCGCTTGCAAGTTGTAGTAGCCGGTGATCATATTCTTTTTGCTTTGATCGAAAATGCAGTGATTCATGGAAAACTCCCACAGTGGGGCGAGGATTTCCGGATCGATAAAATTCATGATCGAATAAAGGTCGCCGAGGCGGTTTTCAATCGGGGTTCCGGTGATTACCAGCGAGTGTTTTTTGGGAATCGCTTTTACGGCGTAGGAGGTTTTGGTGGTGTAATTTTTGATGCGCTGCGCTTCGTCGAGTACAATCATATCCGGCGGATGGTTGATGAGTACGGTAATGTCGCGCATCACCGCCTCGTAATTAGCGATCAGGAAAAACGCATCGCTGTGCTTGTAGATTTCCTGACGTTCTTTTTTGCCGCCTTCCACAACAATGGCGATTTCATCTGTAAAGCGTTCAATCTCCTTTTTCCATTGAAATTTTAGAGAAGCGGGGCAAATAACCAGCGTGCGGTTTAAGCCAAAAATTTCTTTTTTTAACACTGCGGTGGTGATCGCTTGCAGCGTTTTTCCCAGGCCCATTTCATCCGCGATAATTGCTCCCGGCTTGAACAGCGAAAAGAGAATACCTTCTTTTTGATAATCAAATAAATCCGCTTTGATTTTATCGAAGCCCGGTGTTAGTGACTCGGAAAGTTTTTTTAACAACTCCTGTTCGAAATGTTTTTCGATTTTGAGCGACACTTCCGGGCGCACCAGGATTTTTTTGATGTCTTCCGCTGCCTTCAAAAACTTCAAAAACTCCGGGTACTGTTCCGGTAGAATATGTTTGCTGCCTTTAAAATATCTTTCCAGCAACGAGGCGACCTCTACCGAGATATCGCCCTTATAAAAATAAGTGATGTGATATTCGTTTAAGGGATCGCAAAAAATTTCCACAAAGGGGTAGGATTGGATTTCGGTCAGTTTTTTCACCGGAAATTTTTTTGTGATATGCTGATGTGCAAACATCAAGTGTTTGCAAGTGCCTAATTTGTTGGTTTTATAATCCGGGCAGGAGCAGTAGCCGGTGCCTTTATCGAAATCCCGGAAGATTAGTTCGTACACCCGCCGGGCAGCCGTTTGCAATTCGTGAATGCCGTACACATTGTCCGATGGCACGAGCCGGAATTCTTCCTTTTCTGCCCGCTCTTCCCGCTCCTTCATCACCCGTTCAATCATCTCCGGGCGGGTGTACGGCTCGCTGGCTTTCGATTCTTCGATTGCCATTTCTTTATGAATCTCATCGTTCAAGATAATTAAAGCCCCCGCGGCATGATGGCAGCAATGCAAAATGGAAGAGCAATTGCAGGTATGGCTAAGTTGGTTATTCTTTACGCTTACCACCACTTCAAAATCCTCGAAACGATCCTCCACCGCAAAATGGTAGACATCCTTATCTTTGGTAGTAAGTGTACACATATCCATTCCGATTAACTGCTGCCCGCGATGGTAGGTAATTTGCGAGCGAATATAATCCGTTTTGATTTGCTGTAAAGATGGAAACGGCGGGGTGAATTGCATGGACGGTCTCCTCCAATTCGTTGATTTTGATGAGTTTGACGGGTGAAGTTAAAGAGGTTAGCGCAGAAATACAAATGGGATTTGAAGAAAGGTAGCGTGTTGCGTGTTACGTGGCTTTTTTCCTAAGATCACGTAGCACGTATTACGTATCACGCTATATCTCTTCCTTTAACAGCATCTTCAATTTTTCAACAATCTCATCCAATTTCCCCTGGTCAACTTCATGGCCGGATACGATATGGATGAGCTTTCTTTCTCGATTGAAGATGAGAATATTGCAAACCTTTTTTTCGTAGTGGTAAGTTTTGGGAAAAATCCCTTTCCAATCTAGCAATGTCCATCTTTCTTTTTCTTTGGGAAATTTCCCCCTGATATATCCTTTTAGGAAAAAGGGCACGCCGCGTAAGTCCGCATTGGGTATAAACTTAATGGGGGATTGATCACTGTATTTTCGTAACGAATCGCTGATGGCGATTCCCCAGGCACCACTGTAGCGGCTGCCATCTTTATCGCTGCCGATAAACACCAGAATGCTATCGCCCCAGCTTTTTTCTGTATATTCCCGGCCAAATTGATCTTTGATTTTAAAAGAGATGAGTTCGGTTTCTTGCGCAAAAATGCTTATTGGGAAAAAGTAAATCCCAATTAGCAATACGATACGAATTGTAGTTGATTTTACTAAAATTTGCAACTGTGTTAATCTCCGATTCTATTTGCAAATCTTCACTTGACTAACCAAGCCAAAGTTTTGACTTCATTTGGCGACTCACCGGGAATACGGATTTCGTTTTGTCGCTCATGCGCACCTGGTATCCCCCGTTAAACATTTTTAGAATTTCATCTACATAATTTAGATTGATGACAACAGATCGATGAATGCGTACAAAGTCATCTCCCGGGAGTTCCGGCAACAGGTTTGTCAACGATTTATTGATCAAGTAGCTTTTATCAAAACCGTGAACCTCCACATATTTATCTGCGGCTTTTAAGAAGTAGACATCTTCCAAATCGATAAGCAGAACACGATCTTTCACTTTAACATGAATGCGCTTTATAGACGGGCGGCTCATCGCGGAAAGCATGTGCTGAATTTGTGTTTGGAGTTCGCTTTTGCCGGCCTCCGTTAGCTGTTGTAATTTATTTAGCGATTTTTCCATACGGTTAACATCCACCGGTTTTAGCAAATAATCAATCGCATAGGTTTCAAACGCTTTCAAGGCATATTCATCATAAGCGGTAACAAAAATGATGATTGGCTGATGTTGGATACGCTCAATCACCTCAAAGCCGTTTGCATCCGGCATCTGGATATCCAGAAATACCAAATCCGGCAGCAACGCATCTATCTTATCAATCGCTTCATGGCCATTTGATGCTTCGCCAACAATTTCAACCTGCCGACCAAACGGCTTTAAAATTCTTTGCAGGCGTTTTAACGCTATGGGTTCATCATCCACCAGAAGCGTTCGGTACTTCATATTTTTTCTCCAAATCAAGGTATTTGGTTGTTAACCGTTTTTCTGGTAAAATAATCTTGATACAAGTACCCTTTTTAAAATGAATTTGCAGATCGTATTTCCCGCCATAATAGAGTTCCAGCCGTTCTTTCACAGATCGCAGGCCGAAGCCCGATACAGTAGCTGATTTATCAAATCCCTTACCGGTGTCCATAATTTCAATTTCACAGTGTCCGTTCAACTGCCGGCAGCGAATCTCAATATGCCCGCCGATGTTATGAGGAGCGATACCATGTTTTACACTATTTTCAACCAGCGGCTGCAAAAGCATCCCGGGAATCAGTTGGTTACTAAGACTATCATCCATTTCGATCCGATAGGTAAGCCGGTCCTGCAAGCGAGTTTTTTCAATTTCCAGGTACCCTTCAATTACCTCAATTTCTTCTTCTAATTTTATAAAATCATGGCTGCTGGCCGCCAGGGTATACCGGAGAAGATTCGCCAGCTTTTGCAGAATTTCATCTGCTTTACTGGGATCATTATGAATTAATTCCGATATTGAATTTATCGTATTAAAGAGAAAGTGAGGATTTATTTTAGCCTGTAATGCTTCTAACTCGGCTCGTGCTTTTAATTGCAACAGGCGATGTTCGTTTATTTCTTTCTCAGCCAATTTATGTACCACTTTCTGCAGCCGTTCTTGAAGTGAGGAAATGCTGAAGATAATCAACCCAAAAATAAGTGAAAAGCCGGAGACGATTATCGCATAATACAGGGTAGAGGTCACATGAAAACCGAAAAGCCAGGCATTGATTGCCCAGCCCAGGAACCCACCAATCAATCCTCCACAAATTAAAATTATCGATATTACCAATAAGGCCCGAAAGCTCTTGTTATTTCGATCAATCCCAAAGAGCCTCAGAAGGGTATAGTCAAAGAAAGTAATAAAGGCTACATTTACGATGTTCCTTAAAATTTCATAAAACCAATGTTCCAAATCCGGTTCAAAATCAAAAATTGAGATAACCAAAGCGATGACAGCAATAGACAGAAGCAGAAACTTTATCGATTCCCAGCCAAATGCGGTATGGAGGCGGTTTTTGAGGGTTTCAAAGCGATTATTCATTCGCGAGTTACCTCTAAATATACATGTTCAAGCCCAACGTTCTGCAATGATATAGACGAAAGCGGAATGCCCTCAAATTTGTGGACAACATCCTTCAAAACATATTTATCTGGTATCAATAGTACTAACCTGCCACCATAGCGGCGATATTCCCAGCCATACGATTGTGCTTTATTACAGAGGGTTTGCTCATCATCCGTTTCGATGACGGCAAGTTGTTTTGCCGGAACCCGTGTGCGTAATGTATCCAGCGAACCCTCAGCAACTATGCGCCCTTTCTGTAAAATACCGATGCATGAGCAAAGTCGTTCTGCCTCTTCCAATTGATGGGTCGTCAACAAAATACTAACGCCATTATCTTTCAAATTTTTAATAAGTTCCCAAAGTTCATAGCGCGCTTCAATATCCAAACCTGCGGTTGGTTCATCAAGTATCAGAATAGAAGGTGAGTGAACAAGTGCTACAGCAATATTGATACGCCGGCGCCATCCACCGCTCAAATTGGCAACTTTTGTATTTTCATATTCATTAAGATTGAGCGTTTGAATAAGCTCGTTTACTCGTTCGGTTTTTTTTGAGCCACATAGGCCATATATTTTTGCAAAAAACAACAAGTTTTCTTTACAGGTTAAATCCTGGTACACTGAAATTTCCTGTGGAACAATTCCGACGAGATGCTTTGTTTTTTCTGAAACCGGATTCCCTTTTATTGAAATCATTCCAGCATCAGCATCAAGCAAATTACAAAAAATATTTATGGTTGTTGTTTTACCTGCACCGTTAGGTCCAAGCAGCCCATAAGTATCATTATGATCAATTGCAAATGACAACTTATCTAATACAATCTTATTCCCAAACGATTTTTTAAGATCACATACTTCTATCATATTTATCCCTTCTTTTCCTGGAGTAACATTGATTTGTATGATCGAGCTCCCAGGAACAATGCTAGCAGCGTAAAAGCCCCTAAAAAGATGAGGTGTATTGAAATATCCCCAACCCCTTTACCCAAAGCTGATACGCCTTTTAATGCCTGATTCATATGAAAAATAGGGTCTAAATAGGCCAGTGTTAAAAGATACGAAGGCAAAATAGATACAGGAAAAAATGTCCCGCCCAGAACCAGTAATGGAACGCCAAAAGCCGCGACAGGTCCATTGACATCTTCTGTTCTTTTTGTAAAACGAGCACCAAAATAAAATCCGGCACCTACAAATGAAAACACACTCAATATAATGATAAGCAAACCTAACAAGAAGGAACCATGAAATCTCCCGCCAAAGAAAAAAGCAATTCCATAAACAATTATGGCCTGACCAAAAGCGATAATCAAGTAGGTTATTACAATTCCGACGAAATACGAAATTGGCTTTAACGGAGATATAAGAAGACGGCGTAAAGTCCGGTGCTCCCGCTCTGCCACAATGAGCGCAACAGGCCCTCCCAAACAACTAAAAAATAATGCTGCACCGATTAAAATACCCGGTGCGGTAGAATCAAAAGATGTCTTGGTGCTGCTTCCCCCAGCATAAATAAGCCCGAACAGGAGAAGCATCAATGTTGGAAAAACCACCCAGAAAATGAGACTTCGACGCATCCGAATGAGTTCGATCAATATCCGGTTGGTTATTGTGATAATTTCATTGAAATATCTTTTCATTCTTGTTCTCATTGATTTTAAGTTAAAGTCATATAACAACTTTTAAGCCAGGTAAACCCCTCCTCAAAAATTGGGTGATTAGTTCTGCAAATTCGCCAGGGCCTCTTTGTATTTTTCTTCTTGTGGATTGATCGCCTGTGCTTTTTCATAGGCTTGTTTGGCAAGTCCGGCCTTTTCGGCTTTTTCGTACAGCATACCTAAACGCCAGTGGGCAGCATCCAGGGAGGGCATCCCTTCGCCCGGTTCATGCACTACATATATTTTCATGCACTCAATGGCGCGATCCAACCTTTGACCGGAAAATACGCCTGTGCGTCCAATTTGGTAGATAACATGCATCGCTTTGGGATCGTTTTCAAGCGCTTTTTCGAATGCCGCAAACGCGGCGTCATATTGTTCGGCTTGTTGATGCATCACCCCTTTACTATAATAGATAGCGATGTCATCGGGATACAAGGCAAGTAATTCTCGGTATTCGATTAACGCCTGATCATATTTCTTTTGCCTGGCATAAATTTGGGCGATCAGAAATTTTCCTTGCTTTGCGTCATATCGAATGATTTCCTGCGCCTGGGCCAGGGCCTTTTTTTTACTGCCACCGGCAATTGATGGCGCATTCAAATAATAGTTGGACAGGTGTGTCATTGCTTCCACATTACTGGAATCGTACTTGACCGATTTCTGAAAACTTTCTTTGACCCTCCCGGACAGAATCGCTTTCTCAAAGAAATTAGCATTTTGTAGCTTTTGCAAATAAGCACGCCCCAACCATAAGTAATAAGTAGAGTTTTCTCGCTCTAATTCAATCGATTTTTTAAAATAATCGACCGCCTCATCAAGCTGGTTATTATCGTATTCGATTCTGCCCAGGTAATATAATGCCTGGTGATTGGTTGGGTCTGATGCTTTTTGCATCTCAAAATAGCGTTTTGCCGCCTCGTATTGTTTTGCCTCGAACAATTGAACGCCATCTTCAATATTATCAGTAGGTTGTGCGACTGCATTAACAAATAAAAGCGAGAGGAAAATTAAATTAAATAGGCTGATTTTAGCTATCAGTTTCATCTTATATACCTCGTTTATATGAACTATAGTTTATTTTTAAACTGATTCAATCGCCCTCATCTTCGATTAATGATAACGATTTATTTATCACCGGCAGGAGAATATGGGAAGGGAAGGATTTCCCGTGATAAACTTGCTGTCGAACGGGTTTCAGTTCGGTTGCCTCAAACGGAAACACGCCGGTATTGGGATTTCGATCGTACTTGGGAAAATTGCTGCTGGAAATTTCCACTCGTAAGCGGTGATTTTTCTTGATCGCAATGGCGGTTGCGCCTAAATCGATTGTGAATTGATAAACCTTTCCAGGTTCCAACATCTCTTCGCTGTCAAGAGAGTTACGATGCCTTGCCCGGATAATGCCTTCCTCAATTATACGAGCGTAGCCGTTTTCCCGGACTTCAACAAACTTGGCGGTAAAATCCGTATCCGGCCCTTCGGTTGCAGCATAAAAAACAACCTTCAGTGGCCCGGCAATCTCAATTGTTCCCGGCAAGGGAGCAGATGTATAAACCAGAACATCTTCCCGTTCCTCAATATCGCGTTGATCTTTAACGCCCACGATGTCGAGCAAAAAATGGAAATTTGCCCCGCCATTGGTAGGAACCGGATTTTCCGGATCAAAGATAATAGAATCCATAGCATCCCTGGCGGTTGGATCAGGCAATAGGCGCCCATCGCCGTTCAGACTGTTGGCACCGGATTCGCTGCTTAAATACCACTTTTGAAAGGCTATCTCTGCTGGCGGCCATTGTTGAAACGTTTGCCATTTATTTTTCCCCATTATAAACACTTCAGCAACTGGCTCCCGGGTTATGCCATTTTCAATTCCCTTGAGCGTATAGTCGAACCATCGGAGGGATAAATCTTGCAGCTTATCAGCGCCCATTTTCGATGCCTCGCCAAAATCCTCATCTCCTGCCCCGGTGTAATCGGAGTAGTATTGATCATGAAACCATGGCCCGATCATTAATTTTTGCGGCTTTTGAGAGTGGTCGCGAACCGTTGTGTATATGTCTAACGCCGATGCGTAAACAAAGTCATTCCAACCGGTTATATGAAAAATTGGAACATCGATATCGGCTGCCGAAAGATGTTTATTCAGTTCCATAATAATCTCCGGTTCCGACCATAACTTGCTTTCGACACCGATAGAAGCGAAGACATTTTTAAGCGGCAAATGATAAAAGAGGTCTTCTAGCTCATAATCATTAAGTGAGCGTCTTTTAAGGGTCTCTTCGTGCAAAATCCAGGGCAGCGCCAGCATTAAATGTACTGCCCCGCCGGGCGTGTTAATCTTTCCACCTTTGAGCCAGCCGGAGATATTAAAAATCGATTTTAGCGCCGGATGTTTTGCCGCTGCCAGGGTAAGGGCACAAAACGAGAGGTAGGAAGAGCCAAACATCCCGACTTTGCCATTGCTCCACTTCTGTTGTACAATCCAATCCAGCGTTTCCAGACCGTCTTTTTCTTCATTCTTAAAAGGGATATAATGGCCTTCCGAAGTCCATTTCCCGCGAGTATCCTGCAATACCACTGCGTATCCATGCCGTGCCCAAAACTCGGCGAATTCAATTTTTTGGAATTTCCCGTACGGTGTGCGGATCAGGATTGCGGGGAAGTTTTTGCCGGTAGCAGGAAGAAAAATATCCGTGCCCAAATGCACACCATCCGTTAAACGCAGCTTCATCGTTTCTTGGGTGAATGATGATTCTGCAAAAGAATTTGTGTTGCACAACATCAGGATAAGGAGCAATGAAATAACGCTGCAAACAGATCGTATACCCTGTATTAATATTTCAATCATATCACATTCCCCTGGTTAAATGGAATCCCTTTTTAATTCAGAGGTAATGTAACTTGCGAAGCGAGCAATTCGATGAATTTTGCGATGAATGGTAAAACCAAGGAGTGAATGGTAAAATATAGGAATGAACAGCAGCCCTAAAAGGGAAACGCGATCAAGGAAAATTCGAAATCGCCTCTCTTACAAACCCATTGCTGGCCTCCAGGCGTTTGCGGGCTTCATTGGCATCAACATCGGCAAGAATCATGACCAGGGCAGTTTTGACGTGACCGTTAGCTTTATTTAATATAAAAGCGGCTTGCTCGTAGCTGATGCCGGTTATAAGCATCACCGTTCGTTTGGAGCGTTCTTCCAGTTTGCGGGAGTTCATTTGCAAATCTACCATCATGTTGCCGTACACTTTTCCCAGGCGAATCATGGAAGCAGTTGTCAGCATATTTAGTACTAATTTGGTGGCGGTGCCGGCTTTCATGCGAGTGGAGCCCATAATCACCTCCGGGCCAACTACCGGGCAAATAGCGATATCAACATCAACATTAATTTCGTTCCGGGGATTGCAGGTGATAAATATGGTTTTTGCGTCGATTTTTTTAGCGGCATGAATGGCACCCAATACATACGGCGTACGATAGCTGGCGGCGATACCGCACAAAACATCGTTTTTGCAAAACCCGCTATTGAATAAATCGATGCCGCCTTGTTCAAAATGATCTTCGCTGCCTTCTTGTGATTTTACCAACGCTATTGTGCCACCGGCGATAATTCCCTGCACCATTTCCGGGGGAGTGCCGTAGGTTGGGGGGCATTCGGCGGCATCTAAAACACCCAAACGGCCGCTGGTACCGGCTCCACTATAAAACAGCCTTCCACCTCGTTTAAAAACACTCGTCAGTAAATCAACTGCCTGGGCGATGTAGGGAATTTCCGATTCAACAATACCGGCGACGTTGGCATCCTCGGCATTAATAATGCGCAAAATCTCTTCGGCATTTTTGCTGTCGATGCTCTCGGATGCAGGATTGCGCGCTTCCGTTACAAGATTTTTGATTTGGTCGAATACGTTGTCGGTCATGGTGTTCCTTTATCGACAAAGAGATTTGAAAAACGGTAAAATCTAGTTCTAAAAATTATCTTTCAAAATTCCCCGCCTTACAAAGAAGGGGAATTCCTACATTTTCCCGTAATTTGTTAAGGTTAACACCGATGCGATCATTCAGAAAGGGAATTTAAAAGAGGTCAATCCATTACCTCTGCTTCCGCTTCCAACACCGGCAGTTCTTCTCCCATTTCCAAAAGCAGCGTTTTTAATACCGAGTTATGAAAAGCCCGGCGAACGTCTTTAATTCCACCGCGTTCCCGGGTGGGATGAACACGATTGGTCAGCAAAATAATCGCTGTATTTCGTTCCGGGTCCACCCAAAATGAGGTTCCGGTAAAACCAAAATGTCCGAAACTGCTTTTGGAAAAATAGTCTCCGGCGGAAGATTCTTCATCAGCGGGCGTATCCCAACCGATAGCGCGACGAGAACCAGGCGGCAAATGCTGACGAACAGTCCATTGTTCAATCGTTTCCGGCGCATAAAATCGATGATGGCGGTAAACGCCGCCATTTAACAGCATTTGCGCCAGCGCAGCCAAATCCTCCGCGGTGGAAAAAAGCCCGGCGTGGGTGGAAATGCCATTCAAAAAATGGGTATTTTCATCATGCACTTCGCCGTGGATAAGGCCGCGATTCATTCCACCGCCAACCTCTGTCGGCGCAATACGAGGCAGTAATTCCGAACCGGGCGTAAACATGGTATTTTTCATGCCCATTGGCTGATAAATCATCTGCTTCGCCAATTTATTGATGGTGCTGCCGGTTACGGTTTCAATTACTTTTCCGATCATTATAATCCCCAAATCGGAATAGATCATCGAATCGCCCGGGGCATAATCCAGGGGAAGTTGATAAATGTAATCGAGCGCGACTTTTTTGTTGGCGGATTTTCGCCAGAGATCGTCCCACCAATGCACTCCGGCCGAATGGGCAAATAGATGGCGCAATGTTACGGAATCTTTCAAGCCACCATAAAAGGGCGGCAGGTAGCTTTTGACCGGAATATCGAGCTGAATTTTGCCCTGTTCCCAGAGTTCCATTGCAGTAACGGTTGTTGCTGCAACTTTGGTAACAGAGGCGAGATCATAAATCGTTTCCGGGGTAACCGATGGAGAATCGAGAGCATACGTCAGCCGTCCAAACCCGCGGCTATCGATTAATTTTCCGTTATGCAAAATGGCAAATTGCGCCCCCGGAAAAATGGAATCGGCAATGGCCTGTTCCAGAATCGTGTGAGCTTCTTTGAATTTTGTATTGTCAATTTCCCTCGCAAATGTCATCGAGCGAGCGGCTTTTTGCAGGCCATCGCCAACGGCATAATACCCGGGAATAGAGACCGGTAGTTTTGCAGTCAATGGAGTTTCTCCAAAAATAGCGCGAACAGCGGCTCTTACGGCGAGCGGTTCGGTACTGTAGGCACAAAGGTAGGAAGGTGTTTCCGGTATCGCTCGCAAAATATAGGGCGAACCAAACGAGACAACAGCCACCGGCGTTTTGATATCGAAGAAATCGCGCAGCAGCGATACGGTTGTGTCCGGCAACGAAATGGAGCCTTTAAAGCTCCCCCAACGCACAAACACCCCGGCAATCACTGCCTGCGATGAATCTGCTTGTGCGATAATAT
>CAXHHS010000071.1:0-14633 GCA_964015645.1 uncultured bacterium | reverse complement strand
AGCTTACCGGTTTGTTATTCCAGTTAACGAAATATCCCTGCGCCGGATCGCTTGCTTGCGGCAGGTTCTCGAACGGAATAAATCCCCCCCATTCTTCGCTGCCGTCGCCTTTGTGGGGCAGCCGGGGATCAACGCCGTCGCTGCGATCCTGGTATTTACCCACGTGCCAAAATTTGACATTCTGTTCTTTATCCACATAAAATGTATTAAACGACATCGGGTTAATTTTGAGTGCTTCTTCAAACTCCTCCAGCGAGGTTGCCTTAATGCTTCGATACAAAAATTCTCCCATCAGCAGTTCCTGGTTCCAGAATGTCATTTTCAAAGAATATACCTGGTGATTATCGAGATCATCGCCAAACACCGGGCCGTGAACGGTTCTATAATGGGTAAACACCGTTGGCGTAAACACGTTGTAAATGGTGTCTTCCAGCACTTCAAAATTGAGCCATTGGCCGTTATGATAATACTGGCTGTAAGACGCATCTGCCGTGGAGTCGATGTACACGTCGCTGTTATCGCTGGCGCCGCTTGTCAAACTCCAGGCGTGGTGATCGGTATGGCCGATAATCACCAGTGGAACACCGGCGGCCGTCATTCCGCCAACATGA
This sequence comes from uncultured bacterium, assembly GCA_964015645.1. GTDB lineage: Bacteria > Calditrichota > Calditrichia > RBG-13-44-9 > J075 > CAXHHS01. The sequence continues at coordinate 14,022 of CAXHHS010000071.1, read as the reverse complement.
AAAGTAGGGCAGTCCAATTCGACTTCGTGAATGATGCTGGGAGCGTCTTCTGCCGGTTCGCCCATTTGCGGTGCGCCTAATAACATCGTATTTCCGGTGTTCGACTTTGCACCCATAACTTGAACGGCAAAACTCCCGAACTTATTGGGAATATTGAGGTTACCGGCCGTTTCCAAAATCGCTTCCCTGCGCTGCTTCAGTGCCTCAACAACTTGCGGGCGGATTTGCATCCCGGAATAGTTCCAATTGCGTTGTTCGAGAACTCCGCCATCGGGAATTGTGGTGTATGCTGCGGGATCATTAATCGGGCGGTGTTCATCAAGCCAGGCCAGGCCGTTTTCTTGCAGTTCTTGCAAGCGCTGAAGTTCTCGCCCGCCGGCCTGGCCAAAAATACGCAACAGGAATTGAGCGACGGCAATCGTTTTCGTTTCCGTCCAGGTTTCCATTGTGCGGCTGAATACTCTAAATTGCAGCGGCATATATTTTTCGGGATTTGCGTCCATCGAGTCGATATACGTATTTACCCCGGCAGCGTAAGATGAAAGCACATTTTGCAATTCCGGCGATAAGCTGTTAAAAACTGCTTCTCTTTCAGCCTCCGTATAATACATTCTTCGAGCATCCCTGTCATTCTCAATCGTTTGGGAGCCAAACCATTCCGATAATTTACCGGTGGCAGCGCGCCGGAAGGTTTCCATTTGATCGAGACGATCCTGGGCAGCGGCAAATCCCTGGCCGAAAAACACACCGGTTTCCGTTTCGCCGGTAATATGGGGAACGCCGTAATTGTCCCGGGAAATTGTAACAGTAGTGCCATCCGGTGCGATGAGGGTGGTGCTTTTGGCAAAAAGCGATTTCACGCAAAAGATGGAAATCAGCGCAATAATGGCTAAAATTGTATCGAATCGCATCATAATTTATCTCCTTATAAAGTGGGATGTTCTGATAAATTTGCCCCTGGTGACGCCGGGAAATTCAATTTAGATAAATTGGAGATTATTTCAAAAAATAAATTGGAAGTAATCGCTTAAAGTGTAACTTGAAATACTTATGCGAAGTTGAAAACTGAGGAGTTTTACTGCTAACGGGTACAATCTTAACCTTTCACGATGCTCGATACCGGATGCTCGATAAGGGTTTTATCTAACATTGAGTATCCAGCATCATGTTGGAAGTAGTAAGAATGAGTAAAATAAAACGGCCCTTAATAATATTACCCATCATCATTTTTTCTCAATTTGCCGGGACGTCCACCTGGTTTGCCAGCAATGCAATTCTTGGCGATTTGCAAACGGCTTTAAATTTGGGCGCCGGTGCTTTGGGATATATGACATCCGCTGTGCAGTTCGGATTTATTACCGGCACATTGCTATTTGCGGTTTTAGTAATCTCCGACCGATTTTCGCCTCGTTATGTCTTTTTCAGTTGCTCGACGCTAAACGCCGCTTTTAATCTTGGGATATATTTTCTTGCAGAAGGCTTTTGGTCTCTTTTGATTGTGCGGTTTTTAACGGGATTTATGTTAGCCGGTATTTACCCGGTTGGGATGAAAATTGCCGCTGGCTGGTATCAAAAAGGATTGGGGAAAGCGTTAGGGTTTTTGGTAGGAGCATTGGTTTTGGGAACTGCATTCCCGCATTTGTTAAAAGCAGCCGGACAGAGCTTCGACTGGGAAGTGGTTATTTTCGCAATTTCCGGCCTGGCTTTTTTGGGTGGGATTTCTATGTTTTTATTAGTGCCGGATGGCCCGTTTTTGAGCAAGGGTACCAAATTCGATAGCAAGGCGCTGCGGGTCATCTTTCAATCGAAGGCGTTGCGGGCGGCGGCCTTTGGTTACTTTGGGCACATGTGGGAGTTGTACGCTGTCTGGGCATTTTTCCCGGTTTTTTTAGCAGCGTATGGGGAATTGGCGCCACAATTAGAAATCAATATTTCATTGTGGTCATTCTTTATTATTGCCGCGGGATTTTTAGGGTGTGCCATTGGCGGGCTAATTTCGTTAAAAACCGGCAGCGTGATTGTGGCATTCGTGCAGCTGCTCGCTTCGGGATTGTTGTGTTTATTCTCGCCGTTGCTGTTTGATTTGCCGCCGTTTATTTTTCTACTATTCCTGGTATTTTGGGGCGTTTTTGTTGTAGGAGATTCGCCGCAATTTTCTGCCCTGGCTGCCAAAACTGCACCGCCGCAATTTGTCGGCTCGGCGCTTACCATTATCAATTCTATCGGATTTGCAATTTCGATTGTAAGTATTCAATTTCTCAATTACTTACTAACAGTGATCGAGGTGAAGTTTCTATTTATACCGCTTTTAATCGGCCCAATGCTTGGCCTTATTGCTTTACGACCATTGATGAAAGTGAAGAGTGTTGAGCGTGGAGCGTGAAGCGCAATTTCTCCCTTCACGCTCCACGTGGTTTATTCATAGCGAATCGCCTGCGCCGGATTCGTTCTGGCAGCCTTAATTGCCCGCGAGCTGACGCTCAGCAACGCAATCAAAATTGAAATGAAGCCAGCCGTAGCAAATATCCACCAATTAATTTCCGTTTGATAAGCAAAATCTTGCAGCCAATTTTTCATAAACCAGTAAGCTGCCGGCAGGGCGATTAAATTGGCGATAAAAACCAATACCAAAAACTCCCGGGAAAGCAGCGCAATCACACTGGAAATAGATGCACCAAGCACTTTGCGAATTCCAATCTCCTTCGTGCGTTGAGCGGTGGAAATAGACGCCAGGCCAAACAACCCCAGGCAGGCAATGATAATTGCCAATACCGCGACGATACTCACAACCTGACTAGCTTGCTGATCAGATTGATATAAAGTTTCGAAATGTGCATCCAGGAATGTGTAGTGAAACGGTTGATCGCTGACAAAGCGATTCCATACGGTTTCGATTTGCTGTAATGTGGCATCAATATTTTGTGGTGAAATTCGGATTGACATTTCGTTGAAATTCCAATCTTGCACGCTGAGCATCAACGGCTCAACCGTGTGGTGCAGAGAGTTGAAGTGGAAATTCTTCATCACGCCGATGACGGTTCCCATGGAATCTCTCCAACTCAATTTGGCACCCATGCTGAGAGGATTTTCCCAATTTAATTTTTTTACCAGCGCTTCGTTCAAAATAAAGGCATTGTTTAAATCCGTACTGATGTCTTCGGAAAATTCACGCCCCTCAACTATTTCGATGTCATAAAACGAGATGTAATTAAAATCGACGTGCATATTGGAAATGCCCCAGCCTTCGTCAATGCCTTCAAACCGCGCACCCATTTGATGGATATTATTTCCCAATCGCTGCATGGAAGCCGTTACATCCAACACGCTGCTTAGCTGACGCAATTCCGTTTTGATGGTTTTATAATGCACGTTCGCTCCATCGCTCATTGGTAGCGTTATCGCCTGGTTTTTGTTAAATCCCGGGTTGTAGTCGCGCATAAACTTAAGCTGTTTGGCGGCGATAAACGTTCCGGCAATTAACACAATGGCGATGGCAAATTGCGTTATCACCAAAACGCTGCGCAAATTGGACTTCCGGCCACGGCGACCCGCAACGCCTTTTAGTACTTTTACCGGTTGAAAAGCGGATAAGAACAGCGCCGGGTAAATTCCCGATAGAATGCCGATCAAAACCGCAATGCCTAAAATCGACGGCAGCATCAACGGGTTTTCCACCAGATTGAGGCTGAGGCTGCGAGCGCTAATATTGTTAACCATCGGCAGAAACAATTGAGCTAACAAAAGCGCCAATGCCGCCGCGATAACGGCGAGAATAACCGATTCGCCCACAAACTGCCGCGCTAATTGAAGTCTCCGGGCGCCAATGGTTTTACGAATACCGACCTCTTTTGCCCGGCTAACCGAGCGGGCGGTGGAGAGGTTCATAAAATTGATGCTGGCGATCAACAACACAAATATTGCCAGGATGGAGAAAATGTAAATATAATCGCGATTAAATTTTTGCCAGTTCAAATAATCGTGGGTGATGCCGGTGGAACCGAGATGCACATCCGTCAGTGGCTGCAAAAATAGCTGGTAAAATTCCGTTGCCTCTTCGCTGATGTGTTTGGTCAGGAAATTGGGAAAATCTGCTTCTAATTTACTGATGTCAGCATTTTCGGTTAACTGCAAATAGGTGATCAGGAAATTGGAACCCCAATTGTTCCGCCGGCGATCATTATCAAATGTGCTGATGGAAACCAGCGCTTCGAATTGCAAATGAGAATTTTTCGGTGGGTTTTGTACCACACCGGTAATTTGAAATTGCAGGGTATCTTCAATCGTTATTTGTTTGCCGATGGGGTTTTCCGAGGGGAAAAATTTTTCGGCGGTTTCTTCGCTCAGCACAATGCTGCGCGGTTCGATAAGTGCGGTTCGTTCATCGCCTTTCGCTAGCTCAAAATCGAAGATAGAAAAAAACGACGAATCGACAACCGCCAGTTTATTAAGGAAAATTTCCTTCTCGCCCTGGCGGAAAAACCAGTCGCTGCGTCCCCAATAGCGCGTAAAATCAACAATTTCGGGATAATCTTCTTTTAACGCCGGTCCCATCGGGAACATGGAGAGCGCGACTCGCTGCGGCGTAATCCCGGTAAATGATTGCAGTTCCGTCAGCCGGTAAATTTGATCTGCCTTTTGATGAAAACGGTCGAAGCTGTTCTCATGGTTTATAAACAAGTAAATCAGCAAACAGGCGGCCATGGCAATCGCCAATCCTAGGATGTTGATGCCGGTGTAAATCTTATATTTGATTAGATTTCGAAAAGCGATTTTGAGGTAGTTCTTGACCATAACGGCTCCATTTTTTTAGGATAATATATGCGCGAATAATGTAAGGCGTGAACATTAAAATTCCATAAAAATAATTTCGGATTTTAGATAGTGGTTTCAGACAAAAGACTGTGCTACAATAATAAAACATCTACGATGTTTTTTCGATGGTATTACGGATTCCGTTCCCGATTAACCTCGTAGAGGTTGCATTATTGTAGAAATGATGGTATCTCTCAGATTTTTAATCCTCGTAGAGGATTCATTTTGATGCTTAATGGCGATGCTCCTAAAGCCATAACTAAATTCGCGGTTGCTTTTCTGCTGGGAATCGCTAACTTTGGAATATCATGGTAGAAACGATGGCTTTTTGGTTCTTGCAGGCGAATTGAGCTGTTGATCTGACATGATTAAATTTATTTTTAAATCTCCGAAAGTGGCAAAAGTCTGAATATAGCGCGAATTACGGTTATGAAAAAAAACATCTACATCTACGCACCAAATATTTCGAAAGAAAATCTCATCAGTTTGCTCTATCTCCAATTAGGCCAAATTGGCGAGGATATCCAATTGAAGATCATCAAGCAAAACCGCAAGGGATATAGAGCGCCGGAAATGGTAGCCGTTCTGGAAAATTCGGCGATTGATATCGTCGCAGTATTTGTTGCGCGTTTGTTCGAGATCGCCAAAGGTTTGGGTGGAACGCGGTTTGTTTTTAAAAATGCCGAGGAACAAGAAGTGAGCCTATCGCCGATGAATATTACCGCTTGCCAAATCGTCGATCTCAGTAACGAAATGAGCAGCGCCGATTTCGAGAAAATCGAGATTTACTAAACCGGTTTGATTTTAACCCTCTATCCCTTAACCTTTATCCTTATTTTCCGGGTTTGAAGAACGCTTATGAAAATTTTAATTCTAATATCGATTTTACTGTTGTTCGCCGGGTGTAATTCCGTTCCGGAAACGCTCCCGGAAGCGCCGGCAGCAGTTGCGGATATTTCCAAACCACCGCCGGTAGCCGCAGCAGATCAAAAATACAGTGATGTATTTTCCATGTTAGATGGGAAATGGGAGGGTGTATTTTATATTTACGAAGATTCGCTCGGCCAGCGGGAGGGCACTGCGCAACCCCGGAATATTCGCAATCTTGAATTCACCGATTTGGGATTACGCCTGGTGCAGGAAATTGAAGTGACCCAGGAATATGTATCGGAAAGCCCCTATTTTCAACGCGTTCACATAACGGATGTTTATACTGATGAAAACGGAGAACAGCGCGTTGTTGAGAGCGAAGGCGTTAATAAAATCCAAAATGGCCACTTGTGGTGTGTGGTCAAAAAACCGGATGAAACGATTGTCCATCATGGGTTTCTCGATGGGGAGGATACTATCATCTGGCAGCGCAATCTAAAATCGCCTCTCAAAATCGAATACTTTCGCGAAACCGTGGAGGGCGATTTCTACAAAATTTGGGGATGGGGATATTACGGTGATGATGATCCCACCCTAACCCCGCGATTGTGGTTTATCGGGGATTACAATAAGGTTGAATTGCAATAGTTGCTTATTGTATCTAAATATTGCGCAATAAATATCTATAAATCATCTATATCTCAAGTTGTTAGTGCATTTCAGGTCCTGCCAACGGGTTGTCAATACGGCGGCCTAAAATTAAGGTTTCCAGAACCGTATTCCAAACAGCAGTTGCCTTTCTTGCATCTTCCGGCCAAAAGTCGGTAGTAATCAGCGCTTGAATTCCGCTGCCTCGGGCAACACAGAGGCGGGAGATTGCTTCACGATGTTCATTCGGTTCGTTAAAGCGGATTTCCTGCCAGGCATATTCCAGATGTGAAAGCTGTTTTTCGACGATATTTCCGCGGTGAAAAATATCCCGTTCGTCGCCTTCAAACGCGTTTTTTACCAGGTTGCTTAAAGGAAGTTTGCCCCAATCTACCGGTGGAAGACGAAGGTAAGAGACGGCGAGGCGGCAATTATCGTTCGGAGGCTGGTAATCGTAAAATTCAATGCTGTCGGAAACCGGCACGACGACCCATTTCTGCGGGTAGTTGAAGGAAACCGCGCCTTTATCCGCTACAAAAATCTTACAACCGGGCCGGGTCTTCCAATTATGATTGCTTTTTAAACGAACGATTTTTTCTTCCAGTTTTTCTTTTTCATCATCGCCCCCCGGTGATGTCTAAAATTGCCCCGGTAGAGTACGACGCCTCATCCGAAAGCAGCCACAAAATTGCCCTGGCAACTTCTTCCGGATGGCCGCCGCGCTTTAACGGGAGAAATTCTTTAACCCGGTCCACCCGATTCGGTTCTCCGCCACTTGCGTGGATATCCGTGTAAATAAACCCGGGGCGCACGCCGTTAACGCGAATACCTTCTGCGCCCACTTCTTGCGCGAATCCGATGGTCATGGTGTCAATTGCGCCTTTGGAAGCAGCGTAATCAACGTATTCGCCCGGGGAGCCTAAACGCGCTGCACCGGAAGATACATTTACAATTGCACCGCCATTGCCGCCGTGTTTGGTAGACATCCGCCGCACCGCTTCCCGCGCACACAAAAAACTCCCGGTGATGTTGACGGAAAATATACGGTTTAAACGCCCGGCATCAACTTCCTCCACCCGCATTTGGGTTTCCAGAATTCCAGCATTGTTTACCAATGCTGTTAACGGCCCCAACTGATCATCGATAGTTTCGAATAGCCGCACAACATCCGGCTCGGAAGAAACATCCGCTTGCACGGCAATTGCTTTCCGGCCAAACTCACGGATTTTTTCCACAACGGTTTCTGCCGCTTTCTCATTTTTATCATAATTTACGCAAACGGTATAGCCGCGCTCGGCAGCCAGGATTGCGGTTGCAGCGCCAATCCCCCGGCTGCCACCGGTTATCAACATACAATGTTGTTGCATGGAGCCCCTTTCAGGTAAATTAAGTATTGGTAGATTTCTTTGAATAAATTACGTAATTTATTACGTAATTTATTTCTTTGATAAATTTGATTTATGTACCATAACCTCCCGGTGGTTCAAATCTGTAGCTTACCCCCCCGGGGAGGTTTACATTACAATCCCATTTTTACAAGAGGAATTTAACAATGGATTTTTACCATCAAACCGGAAAAATGGCTTTGGGAAGCCGCTTACGCAGGTTAAGCAATAAATTGGCTGAAGATGCGAAAGGAATCTATGCGCTGTACGGCGTTCCTTTGGAGCCGAAATGGTTCCCGGTATTTTACGTTCTATCGCAAAAAGAGGCGATTTCCATTACCGGGATTGCCCAAATTATTGGCCATCCCCACCCGTATGTTAGCCAAATCGTTAAAGAGATGGCCAAAAGAGAGTTAGTTATTACCCAGAAAAGTGAAGCTGATGCGCGGGTAAATGTTGCTAAACTGACTGCCAAAGGTAAAGAAATCGCTTCAAAAATTGAAGAACAATATCGCGATGTTACCGCAGCAGTGGAAGTGCTTTTTTCTGAAATGCAAAACGATTTATGGAAGGCGATTGGGGAAATTGAATACCTATTATCGGAAAAGGATTTTATTAGCCGCGTGCGGGAGCGACGTAAACTTCGCGAAAGCCAGGATGTTGAGATTATCGATTATGCGCCTGAATTTCGAGAGCATTTTCGGCAGTTGAATTATGAATGGATAGAAAAATTTTTTACGGTAGAAGAAGCCGATCGCCAATATTTGGATTACCCGGAAGAAAAAATTTTAACGCCAGGCGGCCATATCGTTATGGCGCGCTACCGTGGCGAAATTGTGGGCACCTGCGCCCTGGTAAAAATGGATTCGCAAACGTACGAGCTTGCTAAAATGGCCGTGGCAGAAAAAGCGCGTGGAAAAAATATCGGAAGATTGTTAGGAGAGGCCGTTATCAACAAAGCGCGTGAGCTGGGCGCTAAAAAAATTTACCTGGAAAGCAATACAGTGCTGGCTCCCGCTATTAATCTTTATCGCAAATTAGGATTTCGGAAGGTGGTTGGCTCGCATTCACCGTATGCGCGTTGCAATATCCAAATGGAGCTTTCTTTACAAAATTCCCAGACGTAATCGATAAGAAAATATAATCGACATTTAGCAGTTACTATGGGCTTTTAGCTATTCGCTTTTGTGAGCTAATAGCCAAAGCGAATGGCTATTAGCATTTTGAAAAAATCTCAAATTTTAAGTGCTATTACTTATTAAGTCTGTCAAATTTTATTTACACCGGAAACTGGTCTTTCGGAAGTTCGAAATGCGGGCCGTCTATAAACGCCTTTTTACCTGCCCTGCGTCGTCGAGCAGTATAATCTGCAACCATGTCTTCCGGTAAATCATCCGAGCCGGTAAGCGTTCTGTCCCAGGCGCCTCCCCAGCGAATCGGAACGTCTAACTCTTCGGCAGCGGTTCTAACCGCATCTGCGATAGCATAAATCGGCTCCCATTCCCACCGTAATTGGCCGTTTATGTAAGGCACCAAATCCACGGCATGGCCGCTAAGGTGTCGCGATTTCATCGTTTTACTAACGCCGCGTGCCACCAGCTCTTTTTGCTCTTCAACGGTTCGGATACCGTCATGAACGGAAAAATCCTGAATGGTGATTTCGATAGCGCGTTTAACCACGGCAACTAAATCCGGGTGAACGCCTTCTAATTCCTTGAGTGATTTTTTCCCAAGTGCGAAATTACTCATCGTTTGCTCCTCCTAATTTTGAAAACTATTTATGCGTTGAAAGTTAGTGTGGTCGTTTCAAGAAACTCGGTTAATTCTTTCTGCTTTTTCCCGCTCGTTAATTCATTAACAGCCTGGAGCAATTTATTGTACAAGGATGTGCTGATCTCCAAATTTGCCTCATGTTGCAATTTCTTCACTAAAACTATCAATTCATTAAACTTAAATCAAGTAGAAAAGCCTTGCCAAAAATCGACCCGGTTGATTTCGCTTAAATACACTGGTTGTTAGAGTTAGCGCAGCAAAACCAATTTCTTTGACTGCGAAAACCCTGCCGCTTGCAGCTTATAGAAATAAACGCCGGAGCCAACTGCCTCTCCGTTATGATTCCGCCCATCCCATTGAATAGAGTGAGTGCCGGCGGCCTGTATTTTACTCACTAAAGTAATAACTTCTTCTCCGGAGAGATTGTAAATTTTTAAAGAAATTTCCGTTCTCTGCTGTAGATGGTAGCGAATGGTCGTAAGCGGGTTAAAGGGGTTGGGGAAATTTTGTTCCAGGATAAATTCTGTCGGCAGCTGGCCGTTATTGGCAATGCCGGTAACATTCAGTGGACGGAAATCACCGACGACTGGCAGATGGTCGGAGGCGATAATTGCATCGGGTGCTTGCAAATTATATTTTGCCAGGGTATCCGGCGGCAGGGTTGGTGTAAATAAAACAAATTGTTTTAATGGCTCAAAAACGCTGTCGCTAAAGATCATAAAGTCCAGGCGGCCGGGGCTAAAGGAACTGCCTTCATTAAACCAGGTGAAAGACATTGGCAAATTTACCGCACGCGGAATGAGATCGCCAAAATCGCTGCCGTCCCAATCGGGGGCAAACGAGGGGCGAAATTGAGCATTGATAATATTTCCGGTTAATAGTGTTTGCAGTTGCTGGTTGAAGCCAACCAGGTTCATGTCGCCAAGTATCATAATTGGTGTATCCGGGGCGATGGTCAGCGGGCCGCCCGGGTTTTTGGCATCGCGGATAAAGGCCATCATGGCGTCTATCTCAAATTGTCGCCCGTCGTTGTTAGCACAGCAAGGGGGATGGGCGACTAACAGCAATAAATCCGTGGCAAATTTGGGGCGTAAATCGATAAGGAATGCGCCGTTTGCCTCCGGGTTGCTGGTTCCTTGAATACCAAATGCGCCGGTAATCGGAAAGCGGCTGGCAACAAAGTTATCCGACTGCACGCGGGCAACATGCCATTGTTCACCGCTGCCGGAGGGGAGCATCGTTTCAATTAGGTTCTCAACATCCTGGAGAGAATGGCTAAAAATTTCTTGAAAGCCAATAATATCCGGCTGGATGGCTTGCAAAATTCGAGTATAACTTGCTTGCCGGTCGAGTTGAAAAATACCGTCAACTTCCACATTGTAGCTAAGAATTCGGATGCTGTTGGGATGCTGTTTGGCAATGGCAATTTGGTTTACCGGGGGTAATGGATCATCCGAAAATGTAAAGGCTATTCCGCCGGATTCATTGGGAATTACATCTCCGCCGGGGCCGCGATCTTGAAATGCAAATCGTATTTCCGAGTTGGGGAATAGCGGGGATTGGCCATCGGGCAACGCATTGCGGTTCAGGGCGATTTCGAATTCAGTAGAACTGACGGTAGGAGCGGTAACCACACCAATGCTTGCGTGGCCAATTCCACTCGTCGATCCATTTGCAACAAACCTGCCGCTGCGAGTGCCAAATGTCCACTCCAATTCCGCACCAATACCTAATGCTTGAATACCAGTACTGGCATTGTTGTCGGTATCCAAATAGAGCGTTATGGAATTTAGATCTTGGAGATTAATCTCTTCCCCTAACTGGATTCTCAGGAGAAAAAAACGCTCGTCGTTCGTCGCCCAAACATTGCCAAAATCGGTATTGCCGCTATTTTGATCTCCTGCCGGATCGCTGTGTATCGATTGCAGGGATTGCCAATCGTCAAATTCGCCTTCCAGGTAAATGCGGTTGGGCTGGGCATATATTGTGGAAATGCTAAAAATGAAAAGAAGAATTCCTAGCCGTAATCGCCTTTTCCAAATGGCGTCTAAGTAGAGGTTAAGCATTGAAACCGTCTTCATGGATACCTCCTTTTGATTGTTTTTGCTGTGGTTAGAGTACCGGAAGCGGAGCTTCCCCGGTTGCGTTACATGACTCTCTCCATATAACAAGTTGGAACGCTGGAAAAAAAAGACCTCAAAGGTTTCGCAACCTGTGAGGTCTAAATTAAAACTGTATTTTCAATGAATGGAGATCATTATTTCAACATAATCATCTTTTTGGTGTCAATAAATTTAGCGCCGGAGGCCGGATCGGCTTCCAAACGATAGAGGTAAATACCGCTGGCGACCTTTTGGCCGGCGGCATCGGTGCCGTCCCAAACCACTTGTTTAAACCCGGCGGTTTGCAGCCCGCTTACCAATGTTGTCACCAACTGTCCCAGGGAGTTGTAGATTTTTAGGGACACTTTGGCGGTTTCTTTTAAGGAATACCGTACGGTGGTTGTGGGGTTAAACGGGTTGGGGTAGTTCTGTTGCAAACTAAATTCCGTGGGGATATTGGTTAGCGGATCATCTTCGATGCCGGTAACGGCGACGTTGATGGGATTCCCCAAAACAATCACCCAAATAAACTGTGCCAGGCGGGCGGATTCCACCATTTCCGAGAGGGTTGTGCCACTAACCAGGGCAAAACCAACAGTAGCAGAGTCGCCCACGGCAATATCCACCGGCGGAAGGCCAAATGCCATTGCGTGATCCTGGGGTGAGCCGCCGTCGCCGTTTTCGTTTCCGGAACGATTGGTGCTCATATAGGCCCATTTGTTGGCGTCGGTCATTAGGCCGCCAAATACCTCCGTGGCGGAAATAGCGACACGGCGACCGGCAAACACATTGCTGGAGAGCGGAACAATACCCATGTAGGCGTCATCATTCGTGCCGCCGTGCATTTCCAGAATTTCAATTGGGAATGGCTTGTTATTGTTTACAAAAGGAACCTGGTTTAAGGAATCAACAATTACCTGGCCGCGATCCTCGAACCCGGTTGGGCGGTCAACATCCCAATCAAAAAAGCCGCCGAGGTGCACATTTTCCAGGGTGGAATCTGTCCTGAGATTAAAGAGATCGTATTGAAAGCCAATAATATTGGAGGCGCCCAATGTATCGGCACTGATGCTAAGTTGCCTGGCGAAAATACCCATATCATTTTCAGCATCAATATCGATAAACCCGGTACCAAAAACGGTGGCATCGAAATTGTTAGGAACCGGTATTAAATCAATAAATGCACGAAAATCGGCATCAAAATTTCCATTGGCGTCCCTCGCTGCATCCGACACCGAGCTGGGGTTGCGGCCAATCATAATCGAGCCTTCGAATAACCGGTCTCCGCTGGCATCTTTCGGGTTAAATTGAAACCCGCTGCCGGTTACACCTTCACCACCGGGAAATCCGTTTAGATAGCCGATGTTACCTTCGTTTGAAACAGAGGTAAGATAACCGTTTGTTTCGCTGTTGACAATTGAGTCCTCAACACCGACAGTAATGTCAACCGCGAGGTTGGTTGGCCCGCTTTCACCTTCATCGTAAACCGCGGTTACCAGGTAGCCGTAAACAGTACCAAATTCGACGGTCAAATCGCTAAAGGTCGTGTCAGGGGCATTGACGGAGGCAACCGGGTCAAAATTAATACCGTCTGTAGTGCGAAAAATGTTATACCCGTTTAGCGCCTCAATTTGCGCCGGGCTGTCTTTCGCGATGGTTGTTCGGGTAATGGGAATTGCTTCCAAAGATTTTTCGTGATAATAAACTTTTTTAGCATCCAGATACCCGGCGTAGGGAGCGGGTTCTTTAAAACTTCTTGTTGGGGTTAATTCCGCGACTTTAGCATTTGGCCCGCTGCCTTCCCGCACCAGCGCGCGAACCATAATGTTATCCGGGAAGCCATTTTGATCGAGTTTAAACCAGGTGATTCCACCGTCAAAACTGATGATGCTTCGAGAACCGTTGATGCCGTTTTGATCCAGGCCGATTCCGTAATTCGTGGCCGTGGGTTGTACCAGGGATAAATAAAAGTCACCGGCATCCACTTGAATACCCTGCCCGGAGATGTCGATTGCCTCAAACGCATTGCGATTGGTAACAGTATGCGAGGTGTTGTTGAGTACCTGGGTGGCTGGTGGTGCGTCGCCGCCGTTGGGATTTACCCATACCGAATATTGAACATCATTGGCTGCACCAGCGGAGTTCACCCAATAAACTTTGATGCCTAATAACGTCGTCGGGTAAATATTAGGCGTAAATCGGACGGCGAACTCTCCACTACCGCCGCCGACGCCAAAGGCGGTTTCAGCACTACCGTCGTCATACCCCAATTCGCCAGACGGCAATGGAGAAGACCATCGAAGTTTGACTCTATCAAAAAAACCTTCCGCATCCAGTGGCCGCGGTGGGTTGAGGGCAATTACCGGGATCGGCCCGTTTGGCGTGGGTTCAAATGCATCGGTCCAGGTAATATTTAAATTCTGTCTCTTATA
>CAXHHS010000070.1:0-14646 GCA_964015645.1 uncultured bacterium | reverse complement strand
GCCAAAATCCAGTGGGCTGGGAAATGCAGCGATTTCCGGTAATTCTCCCGATCCGCTTAAGGGAACAGTAAAAAGCGAGTCATCCGGATCGTTGCTGGTAAATTGTAAATTGGCTGTTTTAAATCCAAGTGTGTCCGGTAAAAATTTGAGTTTAACCCATACAAATCCGCTATCTTTGGGAACAGTGATTGGCAGCGTCCCAATGCTGTCAATGGAAAATAAATCGACATTTGTGCCGGCCAAAGCCGTGTCGTTAATTACCAAATCCGCCTCACCGACATTCATGACTTGCAAGTTTAGAAACGCCTCGGTTCCCACGCGAACGCTATCGAATTCTGCCGGATTGGGGTTGGCCGCAATATCCGGTTGAACGCCTCTTCCGCGAAGCGTCACAAGGAATGGCAGCTCATCAGGATCGTTACTGGTGAGTTCTAACGTAGCGGTTTTGTCGTTGAGAGAGTCCGGGGTAAATTGAATTGTAATTGCAGCACTCCTGGTTGTATCCGGGGGGATAACAATGGGCAAACTATCCATCATTACAATCGAAAACAGGCGCGCATGGGGGCCGGAAATAGTCGTGTCGGAAATTGTAAGCGGCGCACGTCCTCTATTTAAAATTTCAACGACTGCAATGGCAGTAGAATCAAGCACGACTTTGCCGAAGTCTAACGGATTCGGGCGAGCATCAATATCAGGAACGGTTCCGATACCGCTAAGCGGCACGTCAAAGGGATTTTCATCCGGTGTGTTGTTGGTAAATCGCAGCATCGCGGTTTTATCGCCTTGCGTTGTGGGCGCAAAGGTTACATTGACAACGACAGAATCATCACTAAAGGGAGTGATACTAAAAGGCAGCGGCACCTGTTCGAAAGTAAATTGGTCGGCATTATTGCCAACAATGCCAATATTACTTACAATTAAAATTTCATTGCCGCTGTTTTTAATAGCGGTAGATAGCCTTTTTGTCGAATCTACTTGCACTTCTCCGAATAATAGCGTTTCGGGAGCGGAATCGATATCCGGTTTAACGCCGCGCCCTTGTAGTTTTATTCTGAACGGGTTTTCACTTGCATCCGGGTCGTTGTTGAATAAGAATAATGTGGCATCTTTAAATCCAATCGCCGTCGGTCGAAATCGCACAGTGATTGTTTTTGGTGCAGCATTGGGATTAATTTTAATTGGCAGCGGCGCCGGATTCACAATCTCGAATTGGTCATCATTTGCACCGAAAAACTCCCGGCTGGTTATAAATAACGGCCCCTCTCCGGTATTGGAAACCTGAACCGATAAATCGGCAAAATCGGTAACGGTAATTTCCCCGAAAGACAGAGTGTCTTCGGTAACCGCAATTTGCGCGTTAACGCCCCTGCCGCTTAGCGGTACAAGGGACGGATCATTGACCAAATCATTATGGGAAATCGTTAGCGAGGCATTAACGGGGCCTTCTGCCTTCGGAGTCATTTCAACTTGCAGCAGCAGCGGGGGGCTGCTGGGGGTAATTCTAAAGGGCAGCGGCGGTTTGTTTAAGATTGTATATACGGTATCAGGGTTATTCAAAACCTCCAAATCATTGATGATTAAATCCGCAGCGCCGGTATTCGAAATTGAAAGTATTTTGGTTGAATCAAAATCAACCAACACTCTTCCAAAATTTAGATTTGGCGGCGTTATCGAAATCGTGGGGCTGGCGCCGCTGCCGGTAAGCGTAACTGTGAATGGATTTTCATCAGGGTCGTTATTTGCAATTTCAAGGTTTGCAGTTTTAACGCCCTGGCTGGTTGGCCGAAAGCGCACGGAAACATTTAAAAAACCACCGGGCAAAATTGTATCCGGCACCGCTGGCGGAGAAGCCAGGGTAAACAAGCTGCTGTTAGCGCCGCTGATTGAAAAATTGGAAAGCGCTAAATTCGCATTCCCGGTATTGAGAATTTGTACGGTTTCTATGATTTCGTTATTTAAAATCACAGCGCCAAAGTCGAGAGGATTCGGAGAAGCGCCAATATCCGGGGCTGTTCCAACACCGCTAAGAATAAGTTCATGTGATAAGCTATTGTTAAATAGGATATTAAGCGAAGCAAACTTATCGCCGAAAGAAGTCGGCATAAACCGAACAGCGATGGCAGAAGATGTTTCCCCCGGCTGCAGGGTAAACGCCCCGGGAGGAGCCGGCAAAGAAAATTGGGAGGGATTGTCTCCGGCAAAAGCAAAACTATTAATTGTCACATCTACTGCGGTGTCGGTGTTGGTGATGGTAAATTGTAAATCGAGGGTATCACCAACGGCCACGCTATCAAACGCTACAGATGGAGGTGTTGTTGAAATTGTTGGCTGCGCGTAAATAACAACAGAGGCCAATAAAGTGAAAATTGTAAAAAAGTATTTTAACGTTGAATTCATTCCTGTCTCCTAAACAAAGATAGACGCATCACCTAAGAGAAATATATGCGGTTGATCTTAAAGGATAAGATTATTGCGTATTGGGAAGGCTTGGCGGGCGTCCAATACCATCTATGATTTGTGGCGTTACTCCGTTGCCCTGCTGGGTAAGAATAATAATTGCAACCACACCTGCTGCGGCGGCCGCACCGCCAGCGAACCAGAGTCGCCTATTTGAACCGTTGGGTTGCGCCGGTATAGAGCCAGTGCCAGGTATTGGCGTCGTACCATCACTTGCTGTTGGAGTTTTACCAGCGGTGCTTTGTGCAACTTCTTGCGGCACCGGTACACCATATTCCCTGGGATTGCTAAGTTGGTAATCCGATATGGCGGTTGGTTTTATATCATCGCCGTAAATTTTGGTTAAATATATTTTGAAGTGTAAGCCTTCCTGGTTAACAAAAATCAGGTTGTTATTTCGCACATCGTAATCGAGGATGTAAGGATAAGCACTGTGCAGCGCACCAAAGTAGTAAATCGCTCGCTCTTGCTGGTTTAAGCGCCGCGTTACGTTTACGGAATAAATCGGGTAGTTTTGCTGCGGGCGATTTTCCTGGCAAATAACCGCTTCTCCGCCATCCAGCCAAAGCGCATGAGTGCCGGCTAAGTTTACATTTTTGAAAATTTCCGTTTTGTCGCCTTCAAACACTTTGTTCTTTAACATTCCATTTTCGCCCCAAGCTAATTCGGAAATATATAAGTTCGACGATTCGTCTTCGGTTAATTTTTTGCCGATATACAACAATTTGCTGGCGGTTTGATCATCCCACAACGGGCGAGTGTAATGGGCTAAAGGATCATCCGTTACTTTTGTAATATTATTTGCGGGCAATGTAATATCAATAACGCGAATTTGATAAGTATCCACCTGGCGTCCCGAAAAAGTGGTTTTTTCGGCATAGGCAATAAGATATGCGGAAGGATCGGGATTCCAGGCTAATTGCGTTTCTTCATTCGGCGAATTTGTTAAGCGCCTTAATTGGAAATTGCTGGCGTTGCGGTTTAAATCGTTGATGATTTCATCAACCTCTTCGATGAGGTAAATATCGCCGTCGCCGCTTCGTTCGGAAGTAAATGCAATGGAATTGCCATCCGGCGACCATTTTGGCGAATAGTCATCCGCGGTATCCAATGTCAAACGGATATAAGTTGTCCCCCCGGCAAAGCCGATGAAAATATCCTGGTTGTTCGCTTTTCCATTGCTGATAAACGCAAACCATTGCCGCCTTTGAGAATCCAATACCGGCCGCCAATCTAATTGGGTGTTGTTTAATTGTGATTGTAAGATGCTATCTTCTATCGAAAGTTTAACGCCAGCCTCTCGAAATATAGTCTGCACTTCAGTTAAGCTGCCAGCGCCCACATCGTAGAGATAAAGATGATTCATCCCTTCAACTTTTCTTTCAAAAGCGAAAACCTGGGAAGGCGGCGGCGCAAACTTGGGGCGAGCTAAAATGCCGGATAAATCTTCTTTTTCGCTGGAAAATGCCTCGATAACATCGCCTTCTAACTGTAATGCGGATTGAGAAAATATACAGGTACCTAAAAAAAATAGGATTAAAATTGTTAATGGTTTAGCCATATTTTTCACCTGTGCTTTTTTATTCTGCCATAGATATTCAAAAAGTTGATTATATATTACTCGACAAGTTTTAAGTTTGGTTAAGGAATTCGTTTAAGAAGAGAATGGTTTAATGCTTATTGTTGAAAGGAATGAATTTTAAACACAATGATGATTTAATATCCGAACTATAAACAAATGACTTCCGTACGATAAAAATCAATTGTGCTATGTAGATAATAACTCCGATTTTCAAAAGACCCACACAAACTCCGTAAGTTAAACATATTAACGCTTTGGATAGCGAAAAACTTAAAAAAAACCTCTTACAATTTCAATAGTTAATTTAAATATTTTAAGAAATTTAGGTGAAAAATTTTTCTTTTAATTTAAATCACAATAACAGATTCGGAATCAGGTAAATTTATGGATTTTAAAAGGAGAAATGATGATGATGAACTTTGCGACAATTGTTATGGCTGCCGGAAAAGGAACCCGGATGAATTCCGATCTTCCCAAAGTATTGCACCCGCTTAATCATAAACCAATGATCGCCTATGTTGTAGAAACAGCCGTTGAAATCGGCTCGGAAAAAACCATACTGATCGTCGGCCATCAAAAAGAGATGGTTATTGATGCGATGAAAAATTATCCCGTGGAATATGCCGTTCAAGCACAACAATTGGGCACGGGCCATGCGGTAATGCAAGCAAAATTAGCATTGGAAAATTTTGAAGGCAATGTATTGGTGCTATCCGGGGATGTGCCTTTATTGCGGTCGAAGTCGCTAAATAAACTGATTGATATTCACGAAAAATCCGGCAGTATCGCAACGCTTTTAACTGCCAATATAGATGATCCAACCGGGTATGGCCGCATTGTTAGAAATGAAAATGGCCTGGTTGTTAAAATTGTGGAAGAAAAAGATGCCAGCGATGATATTCGCAAAATAAAGGAAATCAACGTCGGTATTTATATATTTAAATCTGCCGAATTATTCGCAACACTTCCATTGGTAAAAAACGATAATCGCCAGGGAGAATATTACTTGCCGGATGTATTGAAAATTTACGTTGAACGTGGCGAAAAACTGTCAGCAGTCGTAACCGAGGATGTTGAAGAAACGCACGGCATTAACACTGTAGAACAGTTAAAAAGCGCGGAAAGAATACTCCAAAATCGGTATTGAAAATATTTAATTTCTTTCGTAAAATGTATCCTGTGGATTAATATGCCCATCTTGTTACTCTTGTTGAAGAAGTGAAATGCCCACAGCAGCCCTCATTCTGAGACCGATGTCTTAATTATTTATTAATAGCGCCGTCAATAAAATTTGTATTTTTTCTTTGTTGATAGGGTAAAAAATGAACAATAACAAAGATTTAAACATAGAGCTTCAATTACAAGAATTACGCGCAAATCTCCGGGCAGCAGAAAAAACCATACAAAAACAAACCGCCGAGAAAAGACAAGCTGAAAAGAGGCTAATAAAATCATCATCCTTGTTGCAGGCAACTTTGGATTCATCGATAAATGGCATTCTTGTGGTAGATGTTAAGGGGCGCATCGTTAGCTTTAACCGGCGTTTTACGGATTTATGGAAAATACCCCAATCTATTTTGGAGTTGAAGGATGATGATACAGCTCTCGAGTATGTCGTTAAGCAATTAAGGAATCCCGATGGTTTTTTGAAGAAAGTTCGGAAACTTTATAATCACCCGGAGGCGGAAAGTTTAGATATTATCGAATTTAAAGATGGGCGAATTTTTGAGCGCTATTCGATGCCGCAATATGTAAACGGGAAAATCGTTGGCAGGGTATGGAGTTTTTGGGATATTACAAAAAGCCGCCAAACGGAAACCGCGCTGCGTAAAAGCGAAGAGCGGTATCGTGCATTGTATGAGGAAGTGCCTTCAATGTATTTTACCGTTCATCCCGATGGCAAGGTGATTTCCGTAAATAAATACGGCGCAGAACAGTTGGGATATACCGCTGATGAGTTAGTCGGACAGCCGGTGTTAAAGGTGGTCTACAGAGAAGATCAGGAAATTGTAACGAATCAGATAAAACAATTTGTAGAAAATCCCTCTCCCATTCAACGCTGGCAGTTCCGCAAAATTCGTAAAGATGGTAGTATGCTGTGGGTGGAAGAGTTCGCCCGGCCAATTACCGATCAAAATGGAGAAACGAATATTTTGATCGTATGCCAGGATATGACAAGCCGGGTTGCAATGGAGGAGGCTTTAAAGGAAAGTGAAGAGCGCTTCCGAAATCTACTTGAAAAGATCCCGGAAGCAGTTTCCGTATTAAGCACTCAAATGAAAGTTGTTTATTTTAATAAATCCTATACGGAATTGCTAGGATATTCCATAGAAGAAAGAGCAGGGAAATCCTCCAGAGATATATGGCATCCAGATGATTATCCCAGGGCTTGTGCCAGGGTAAAGGAAATTATGGAGGGGGGTACAGAATATCCTTCCGAATATAAAGTTATTCGGAAAGATGGAAAAATTACGCCGGTAGAAATCTTCTCCAGGAAAATTATTTACGATGGAAAACCTGCCTTACTATCGGTGTTTCGTGATCTTACTGAGCGTAAAAAAGCGGAATCGGCGATTAAACAATACCAGGAGCATTTAGAAGAGCTTGTGGAAGAAAGAACCGCTCGATTGCAAAAAACCAATCAACAATTAGAAGATGAAATTACCGAACGAAAAAGCACGGAAGTAAAATTGAAAAACTCCCGCGAGGAATTGCGTCACCTTTCGGCGTATTTGGAAACTGCCCGGGAAGAAGAACGAAAATGGATCGCCAGGGAAATTCATGATGAGCTTGGCCAGGCCTTATCTGTCTTAAAAATGGATGTGAACTGGCTGATAGAATATTTCCCTAAACACAAAGTCGAATTATTCGAAAAAACGGATAATATGTCGCAAGTCATTAGCGAGACCATTCAAAAAGTGCGCCAAATTTCGCAAACATTACGGCCGGATATCCTGGATAATTTGGGAATCGTCTCTGCTATAACCTGGCAAGCAAAGGATTTTCAGGAAAGATCCGGTATAAAATGCCAATTGTTTATCGATGATGAAGATAAAATTGTTTTAACGGAAGATTTATCAAACGCCCTATTCCGCGTTTTTCAAGAAGCGCTAACGAATGTTTTTCGCCACGCTCAAGCAACGGAAATCACCGTTCGTTTGAGGAAAAACGAAAATAAACTGTATTTGGATATTCAAGATAACGGGATTGGCATTTCCCCGGAGCAGATTTCTTCACCATCTTCTTTTGGATTAATTGGGATAAGAGAGCGGATAAGTTTTTTAAATGGAACGGTTAAAATTAGTGGGGAAGCAAATAAGGGCACATCCATTAGTGTTTCCGTGCCGGTGTAACACAGTTTGTTTTTGAAGAGAGCAAAATATATTTTACAATATTTTTCAAAATATTCGAAAAAATGGGGAATAGCATTATAGACTGATTAAAACGTTATCCTAATTTTAAGGAATCGAGTTTCAGCATTTACTTTTTAGGAGGGGTGTCATGGAAACCAGAAACTGTTACTTCCTTATCATTGTGTTATGTTGCTGCCTTGTATTTTCCGCAGCTATTTTTCCCCAGGATCAATCAATAATTCCCGCCAATTCCGTTTTAAAAGACAGCACTTTCTTCGATGCGAATATAGATCACGAAACCATTCGTACACAGGTTTTAACGCGGCTGCCGTTTCGCAGTTCAGCAGAGGAATATTACGGATTATTCAGCGGGACAGCAGTGCAGGAATTCCGCGGTGAAGAAAATGTGCATCTTCGCGGCAGCCGGCATGATGAGATTGATTACACTTTTGAAGGGGTCGACACCCGCAGCGCGTTTAGCGGACGGAATTTGATTCCATTTATCCCGGAGGCGCTGGCACAGGTCGATTTACACAAATCTCCGGGTGTTGCAATGGGAAATGCCGTGGGACAATTAGCGCATTACCTGCGGAGCGGAGCCGGTCGAACCGAATTTACATTTCATGCAGAGACTGACCGTTTTACATCAACCAACAATGCTGCTCTCAATTCATATTCTTACGGCTACTCAAACTTTTTACTATTAGGCAAAGGCCGGCCTTTTAGCGACAAACTGAATTTCTTTATTGCCGGGGAAAATGAGAATTTCAGCGATCATTATCGCAAATTCTGGGATGGTTTTAGTGTCGGTGGTGAGGATTTTCCGTTAATCGATAATTTTTCCAATGAAAGCCTGCAAGATATTGCTGGTACCGATTTCATCACCGTACTTCCAGGAAATATTGCTAATGCGAATTCCCACCGATATACTGTAAATGGCCATATCACCGCCAATCTAGGCAATTTAACCTTACGAGCTGTTGGCGCATATAACCGGTTAAATCAACAATTGAATGAAACGCCGATTCGTGATCTATTCAACCAGGAACATATTCCGGAAAGCCATCAAACTGCTGGTTTTTTGTCTTTCCAGGCAGATTATCACGTTACACCTAATATCGATTTGCATTTACAAGCAGATTTTCTCCGTTCCGATACCGAAACCTACGACCCGGTTTTCCAGGATGATCTTTTTCGGTATAACGATAATTTAAGTCCGCTGAATTTTTACAACTTCTCCTTTAACCGGCCCGGGGAAGTCATTACACCTTATATAAAATCGCAGGAAGACTACGTCGGAATTTCAGGATATATCAGAAAAAAATTGGGTTCTCACCAACTGATGATAGGAGGAAAATGGCAGCGGCGAACACTGCGATATTATCAAGCGTATTCCTATCATACATACCGCTTCAACGCGGCGAACCTGCCGATTGACGCCTGGAGTGAGGAGCAGCAACTAGAATTGCTCAGATCTGGGCGAGTAACAACTTTCGGGTATGATGTGTTTGGGAGGGAAATCGAGGCAGATGATGACATTAACGACGGCGTCAGGCATCCCTATACTTATGGGTTTTATCTCGAAGATCGGATTGAGGGCGAACGCTTTACCCTCAATGTGGGATTACGCTACGATGCCTTTAACAGTGATGCGCTGGTATATGAAGATGCGGATATCCCCGGAACCTTTCTCCCTTACACACAATTGTCGAAAATGAAAAAAGCCTCTACTTTTGATTATATATCTCCCCGTATCAGTGCAACCTATTTCGCGAATAAAAACTTAAGACTTTATTTTACACTTGGAGAATATGTGCAGCCCGCACGCCAGCAAGATATTTTCAATGGCCGGGAATACCTGGGGAATTACGGCTTTTTTAACACTGATATACGCGGCTTCGACGTGGCGCCGGTGCAAACCCAACAAGCCGTAATTGGGATTTGGGGGCAGCCGCAAAAGTCCCTCAGTATACAGGCGTCTTATTTCTACAAATCAACCGATGATCACTTGCAGGTAGAATCATTTGAATATACCGAGGAGCGGTTTGACACACTAACTTCCTTCCGTTTAAACAACAACGCTACAACCAGTGCCCATGGCCTCGAACTCGATTTACAATATCACGGTCGCAGGCTAAAGTTTGGCGGAAATTATACCCTATCTCACGTAACAGGAACATCTTCATTCCCCACATCGAATTTGTGGCATGCATACCGCGCAGAATATGACCGAAATAGCTTTTTGTTTTCGACGCCCCTGGAGTATAACCAAGCCCATCGGCTAAATGCGCTCTTGTCTTATACAACTGCGGATGAAGGCATTTCCTTTTTTCGTAATAGTGGTTTGCATTTGCTCTTTCGGGCAAACAGCGGACATAATTACCAGCTTTTTAAAAACCGCGTTGGCTGACGGAGTTTTCAATCTGGCAGTTGGCCAACTGACAGTGACGTTCGTGATCGAACCGGTATCAGTGAAATTATTTCCACGCCCTGGTTTTATGTGTTTGATGTGAGGGTTGAGAAATCCTTTATGTTGAACAGGGTAGCGATTACACCCTATCTCTATGTGCAAAACCTTTTTAATCGCCAAAATGAAATATATGCCTATCGCAATACCGGCACGGTGACCGATGATGATCTTGAAAGCGTTTTTACCCGCGATTTTATTGAGGAGAACGCTTTTGTGCTGTATGACTTGATTAATATCGGCCACCGCCAGCACTACCAGATTTTTAATAGTGACGACTTATTCGGCCACCCGCGGGAAATTCGCTTTGGGATCAGGATCGGGCTTTAAGCTCGTTACGTTCCTGAATCGCAGGCTATATAACGTTTGGTAACGCGTTACCAGGTGCGCCGCAATTTTCTCGCATTG
The DNA here is from genome assembly GCA_964015645.1 of uncultured bacterium. Taxonomy (GTDB): domain Bacteria; phylum Calditrichota; class Calditrichia; order RBG-13-44-9; family J075; genus CAXHHS01. Next base: position 4,379 of record CAXHHS010000070.1, on the reverse strand, counting down.
GCCAAAATGAGAAATTCAATTTTCATAACAGGCAACAGGCAGATAGCACTATTTGCCCGCTGTCTGCTGCTTTCCCTTTAGTTCCCTACATCTGAAAACTGTTATCGCTGCCTATTTCAGTTGGAATGTTACATCTAATCCCAATGTCAAGTCTAAAGTATTTTGAAAATCATCATCCAGCGGAACGCGCAGGGAAACACCCGGGCGAACGTTGCCGGAACCGAAATTGGCCGAAAACCCAATTTGATGAAGAGTGCTTTCACCAAAATTAGCACCGTCATTGGAAAGTAACCAACGACCATTGAAACCGCCTTGCAGCCGTACTGCATCGCCGTTATATCCAATAGTCGCTCCATAGAGTAGAAAAACCTCTGTATCGCCTCCATTATCTTCTGTGTTAAGCCACAACAGCGGGCCACTGCGTACTCGCAGGGTAACACCTGTTTCTGATTGTGAAACATAATTTGCCATCGTATGGATCGAAAATATTTTAGGTGCGAATGCTTCTGCGCGATCGATAAAATCCGTCAACAACCCAGGAAAAGCTGCTATGCTTTCATCTGAAGTCAACGGAATTCGAACCCCGAATTCACCCATGAATGTTGATTTTTTATTGTCACGATATTCAAATCCGATATAAGGATTTCCAATTGTGCCGCCGGATCGATCCCCGGAAAAACGAGAGCTAAACTTGGCATAAGAAAACGGAAGTTCCCCGGTAAACATTAGATTGTTGCTAATTGGTAAATGCAGCGTAAGAAAACTCGATGATGTCAAAAACGATGCATTAGAGTTCTCACCAAAATCCGGTTTGAGTACCTCCAGCGTAATCGTTTTCTCCTGGCCTAGATCTCGAAAAATGGTTTGCGTAAAGCCCCCGTGATTGACTAAAAAAACAAAACAGACGAGTAATATAATAAATCGTGCCATGATGATCCTCCTTAATTATTGGTTTGGTTTATTGAGTATTCAATCTATGGAGTTCCCAATCGGCGGTTTTTTCTCATTATACCTCCTTATTTTTTTAGGCTTTGTCGGTCGCCCAATCTTCGTTGCTTGGAGAACAGGCAACGGGTGTTGAAAATGATAGTTTTCAGAGCTTCCGATAGATGCGCCCGTAATCACGCCAATAAACAAACCCAGAACGCCTCCACCGATGGCGCCCAGCGCTGCCGTTCCATCTCTATTGAAACAAAGCCAGGAATCCGAACCACAATCTTCTCCGGCTGCATATCCAACTGCTCCACCAATTATCAAACCGGAAAATATTCCGACTAAAGCGCCATCCCCTGCACCTCTTCCGGGGTTTTTGATCTTATATTTTGTTACTTCCGTTGTAGCAAGGGTTTTCCGGTGACTATTGGTAGGATCAAGCCAGTAAACAGAATCTTTTTGAAGTTCAATATATTTTACTTCGAAACTATTACCGTTTTGGGTCGTGAGTTTTCCGCTTCTGTTTTCTATACGCTGTTTGGCCTCCTCAAACGAAATTGACGATTCTCCCTTACCGACCATGTAGTGAGTTGTGCACCCGGAGTTAAAAAAAGCCAAGATGATAATAGTAAAAATGTTTTTGACGTATTTGGTATACATGACTGCCTCCTTTTGTCTTTGTTAAATACAATATACAAAAATCATTGTAGGGCAAATCCCTCGCCCATAATATCTATTTGGGAGAGAGATATGAGAATAACAGCATCTATTGCTGCGCCAACAATAAATCCACTGATTGCTCCTTTGCTGGACGAATGCTTGATTTGAACCTGCGAGATTGAGTCTATTGAAACCACGTACCGCTGTGAAGTTTGCTTTAATTTCACACAGGGAGTTTCATCGATGTATTTGAGTCCGGTAAATTTCCCCTCAAAAGCTGCTCCATGCTGATCGGTAACCCTGATGTCTGTTCCGGGTTCGATTGCAATTTGGGCAATTGCATTGGAATCTAAAGAATCCGGTTTCGGTGAATCCGAAACTGCCTCATATTTTGCAGTTTTGCCATCGATGGTTGCGCCAATTGCTACCCCAATCGCGGTGCACCCGGTATTCAAAAACGCAAGCAAAATAAATCCGAAGATAAAATTGAATTTTCTCATGACGACCCCTCCAATTTTTGATTTATCCTGTATCCTATGTTATAGTTTGTCTTCACTTTATTTTTGCTTTGTTAAAAGTGTCCGAATCCTTCCGATCTTCATAAATCACACCGCGATTATCGAATATGTAGCCTGGCGAAAATCCCGGCATGGTCAGAAGGCCACATTCCCGACGATGTACGCTCATTCAATTCATCTCCCCGAACAACAGCTTGCACCGGGCCAAAGCTGACGCTTTCGGAAGAATGGCGAATGTTATGATTACGCACGAAAACGAGGTCAATTCGTTTGGTGAGATTGGGAACGACGTCCCGTAAATCGGAATCATGAGAAGCGGTGAATCCTTCTCCCTCTCGGCGGAATCGATTATGCGGCCAAATATCCATATAACCGGCATCCTTGGTAAGGAATTGGTATGTTATGCCGCCATCGGGATCCAGGGGAGTCGGCGCAAGGGTGTTGAAATCGCCAACCAGGATAATCGGCAACGTTTCGCCAGCTAAAGCTGCGGCTAATTCCTGCGCCTGCGGTAAGCGAACTTGATCCGTAAAGGATTCCAGATGAGTATTTACAAACCGGTAGGTTTTTTGGCCAACCCTGGCATTTACTGCCACATAACCGCGCGGAATCGCGATGCCCAAATCGGGAACCGGCAGCGCAGCTTGATAGTTGGCTGTAACCACATTTGAAATTTCCACATTTTGATGGGCGAGAACGACATCGGAATCTAACAACCGGACGTAATCGAATTCAAATGTCAGCGGATCGGCAAGCCGGGGGACAACCACATCCGCATTGTTTACCTGACCGGCAACCTGGTAATTTAAACCGAAAGAGGCCAGTTTGTCCAAAAGAATTTGCAAGTAATCGAATTGCTCGATAAGCGAACCGGGGGCAGGCGGTAGAGACGAATATCGCTGGATTAAGGAAACTTCCTGAAGGCCAATCAAGTTTGGCCGGTGCTTTTTAATGAATTGGGCAATTGTCTGCGCGCGTTCATTAAAATTAGTCGAAAGCAATTCCTGGTATGCTGTGGCTACCAAGAGGGGGATTTGTTCCGGGTCGGTCGCTTCCAGAACGGCATCAACATTCGCGCCGACATAAATATTCCAGGTCATCACTTTTACCTGGCTGCGACCATGCTCGACTTTTAACAATTCCTGCGATTCAAACAACTCTGCTTCCCCGGGTGTGGATGAAAGTGGATCTTGCTCACAGGAAAAAGCAAATAACACTCCCCAAAATAAAGTGATGAAATAAAACATTTTGGAACGCATAATGCACCTCCTGGTTCGTTGAGTGATAAAAATTAAAATACACTTCACAATAAGGTACATCAAAAAAAACGCCAGCTATCTTTAACTGTCTTAACCGTAATATTTATATTTATTTATAAAAATTTTTAGAAAGGTAGAATAATGAGATGAAGTCTACTTTTTTAGACGAGTGTATAAAGTTATGCTATTGATTTAACCCCAACTCCTTAATCAATCGGTTCAAATAAGTACGCTGAATTTCCAAAATCTCCGCTGCCTTTTTTTGATTTCCGACGGTTTGTTTTAAGACCGCCGCTAAAAACTGTTTTTTGAAATCATTCAGTGCGGAAGATAATGGGCGGGCCAGAAACAGTTTATCGGAAGTGGCGGCGGATGGCGTTGAGAGGAACGGAAAGTCGTTTTCCTGTAAATAATTGGAAGGGCAGAGCACAACAGCCCGCTCTATGGCGTTTTGCAGCTCCCGCACATTTCCGGGCCAGGAATAAGCTGATAGTTTGTTCAGCAGCACTTCATCGATTGCTAATTGCGTTCTTCCCAAATCCCGTTTGTATTTTTCCAGAAAATGAGTTGCCAGGATCGGGATATCCCCGGTTCTTTCACGTAACGGGGGAATTGGGATTTGGATAACGTTGATCCGATAATACAAATCTTCGCGAAATTTGCCAGCGGTTACTTCCGCAGCTAAATCGCGATTTGTCGCACAGATGATGCGCGCGTTGCTATACAGTGTTTTAGTGCCACCCACCCTTTGGAATTCCCCATACTCAATAAAGTGCAGTAGTTTTGCCTGAAGTTTAGGAGGAATTTCACCGATTTCATCCAAAAACAGGCTGCCGTGGTGTGCCAATTCCGCTCGCCCTTTTTTTTGCTGATGCGCCCCGGTAAATGCCCCTTTTTCGTGCCCAAAGAGATCGCTTTCCAAAAGGGTCTCTCCCAGGGTCGCACAATTTACATATACAAACGGAAATTTACAGTGGGCACTTTTTTGGTGAATAAAATGCGCAAATAG
>CAXHHS010000069.1:0-14650 GCA_964015645.1 uncultured bacterium | reverse complement strand
GATGCAATGGAGTCTCGTGGGCTCGGAGATGTGTATAAGAGACAGTTCTAAGGCAATCAAATGTTTTTCATTGTTTTGTTTGGCTATTTCTGCATATTTTTTTCCACCGGCGACGCCGTTTTCTTCATTCATAAACATTACTGCTCGAATAGTGTGGCGCGGCTGGTAGCCCAATTTTTGGAAAAGCCGCAACACCATAATCGACTGCATGCACCCGGCGCCGTCATCATGCGCGCCATGTCCCACATCCCAGGAGTCCAAATGGCCACCAACAACGATAATTTCATCCGGCTTTTCGCTGCCTTTTAATTCACCGATAACATTATGAGATGGCGCATTGGGAAACCACTGGCAATTCATCTTTAGAAACAGTTTGGTATTTTTATCTTTCTTGAGCTGCTCGGTCAAACGGTCAGCAGATTGAAATCCCAAAGCAGCAGCGGGAATCCTGGGCGCATCATTGGAGTAGATCAGGGTTCCGGTGTGCGGGGCATCGTCAAATGAAGAAGTAACGGAGCGAATAACAATGGCCGCCGCACCGTATTTCGCTGCGCGCGATGCACCACGAACGCGCTGGTCTACCGCGCCGCCATATCCCGGGCCGCTGTTGATATTGGTGTGATCGAACGCCCGGTTGTAAAAGACGATTTTGCCGCGAATGCCTGCTTCGCCAATTTCGTCAACCTCATCCAAGGAGAATACTTCTACGACCGGTGCGGTAATGCCGTCTTCCGGCGTTGCCACGGAGCCGCCGATGGCAAGCACTCGCAATTCTATTGCATCGCCGGATTCGGAATTGGCGATTCGGCAAACTTCCTTATCGCCGCGTTCCCAATGCGGAACCATTACGTTTTGCAAATGGACGTTATCGAATCCATAATCTTCCATCACTTTTTTGGTCCATTGCACCGCTTTGGCTGCGCCTTTTGAGCCGCTTAACCGGTGGCCAATGTTGTGGCAGAGATAATCGAGCAATTGATAGGTTTCGCCGTCTGCCAGCGCCCTTTCAAAAAGTGAAGACACCATTCTGGTATCTTCCGGATCCAGTGAATTTTGCGCTTGTAACATGTTTAAATTTATAGAAATACATATTAAAAAAATAGTGAGTGCAGTGATTAAAAACTTTGGCATACCAGGTCTCCTCTTGTTATAGCAGAAATTTAAGCACATCGTAAACAGCATTCATGCGGATGTTGCGAAGTTGGGCTTTGTAAGATAACAACGCCGGAATCATTGGCAAGGTTTTTTTACGGAAATTGATGGTTTGGGGATTTGAACCTTTGAAACCCTCGAAGTGCCGGCGTTTCAAAGGTTCAAGGGACAATTCAACTTATCGATCCAGGTAGCTCATGTTGTTGTTAACCTCTTCCATTTCCGCAAGTCCGTCATCTGCGAGGTGCCAGATCGTTTTCAATTCTGCGTAGGCTTTAGCGCTGGCTTCTTTATCACCAGCAGCGGCGGTTGCGCGGGCTAATCCCAATAGGGAAAGAGCGCGAAGCGGATCGCGGTTTAAGGCTTTTTGATAGGCTTCAATCGCTTCTTGCGGGCGGTTTAACTCCATTAGCACATCGCCGTATAATTCATACACTGGTTTTACCGGAATTGCCGGGCCAAATTCGTAGGACATCGCTTCTTGTAATACCGCCGCTTCCTTCAGGCTGGTAATCGCTTCGTCCGCCAAACCGGTTGCCAGTTGGAGGGATGCTTCTAATTCTTTGATCATGATTGGAAGTGCTTCTTCATCGGAATAACGGGCATTAGCGGCGGGTAGAGATTTTAAGTCACTTATGATGGTTCGCACATTATCCAATTCTTCCAACTGAACGGCTTGTAATCCTTTAGCAAGCAAAATACTGGCGATGGCCTGCATTCGAAATATCGAGTGATCCAGCGTTTCGGGATAAAACTCCGCTTCCCAGTCGCGGGTTTCCACCAGGTAGGCGGATTTCATGTAGGCGAGGTGATGGCGCAGGGAACGCGTGGGAGATGCCGCTAGCTTTTTTTCTACCGTATCGATCAATTCTTGCGCTTTTTTGTAGCGGCCCTGCTGAAGGTAGCTGTAGGTTAACCACCAGGTTGCATGAAGCCCGTGCTGACCTTTTTTGTGAGCGGCAGCCATGGATCTTTCGTTAGTGGATGAAGATTCATCCCACATTCCCAACGCCATAAAAATGTGCGAAGGCATATGTAGCGCGTGCGGGGCATCCGGGGCAATATCCGCATAAACGTGGGCTGCTTTAAGCCCCAACGGCGCGTGAATAGGATCATCGAAGGAATGAATGGTATAGTGCGCTGCACCGGGATGTAGGGGATTTTTTTCGAATACATCGGAGGCAATGGCGCCGGCACGCATATAGATTCGAAAATCTCGTTTACCCTGCGCTGTTCCCAGGATGGACAGGGCGTAAAAACTGGCGATTTCCAGGTCATCAGGGTATTTTTCGTAGAGCGTTTTCATTGCTTGAGAATACTTCAGATCGCGGGTTAATTTATCGCCTTCTTCCAAAAAGATGATGTCGAGGGCTTTCAACAAATCTTTTTCCCGCTCTGTTGGTGCTTTTGCCAGGCGGTCTTTTTGAGTTGCTCCCAGGCGTTCCAGGGCAGATTTCCCTGCATCTTTGTTTTGCCCGTTCCAGATGGGGTGATTGTAAGTCATCGCCTCTCCCCAGTATGCCATAGCAAAGCCGGGATCGATTTCCTGCGCTTTTTTGAATTCATCGCGGGCATCCCAATACTCAAAACTATGCAGCAACAGAACGCCTTTAATAAAATTTTCCTGCGCTTCCGGTGCACCGGAATTGGGAAAATCGATTTTCCCTAAATCCTCTGCTTGCACTGTGGTTTGAAATACCAGGAAAAGCATGGCAACCAGCGTCAGCAGCCATCGAAAAATAGTTGTTTGTAATTTCATAAAAAGGCCCTCAAGTTTTTTGGTTCGTTTGTTCGCCAATATACATTGTTTAGAATTTTTTTGTTCTTTTTTAAAAATTTTTTGTTGCTTATAAAAAAACAACTCTTAAATTTTTGAACAAGGTTGTGTAAGGTTGTTTAAACATTGTTAATGTCAAATTTTTAAGGTAACACTATGGAAAAATATTTAACAATTAGTGATGCTGCAAAAGAAATTGGCGTCAGTAAAGAAACTTTGAGGAGGTGGGATAATTCCGGTAAATTTAGCTCTTCAAGACATCCAATAAATAATTATAGAGTTTACTCGGAGGAGCAGGTTAAAAATTTTATTAAAGAATTAAAATTTGAATATACCGTTAAGAAAAAAATTCCGACCCAACCCGTCAATCTCTTTTTTAAAACCGAATATGGCTTTTTATATAATATGGATGTTATTGAATTCTTTACTTCAATTGAGAATGAGAGCGTTGACTTAATCATTGCAGATCCGCCTTATAATATTAAAAAAGCAGAATGGGATTCCTTTCAATCGCAAAAAGAGTATGTGGATTGGAGTCTCGGTTGGATAAAAGAGGCGCACAGAGTTTTAAAACCAACCGGAACAATGTATGTTATGGGGTTTTCCGAAATTCTTGCTGACATCAAATGGGCTGCTAGCCACTTATTTAAAGGGTGCAAATGGATCGTTTGGTTTTATCGTAATAAAGCGAATTTAGGAAATGATTGGGGGCGCTCCCATGAGAGTCTTTTGCACTTTAGAAAGAGTAAAAAGTTTATTTTTAATATAGATGATGTCAGAATTCCATATAACACTCATACGCTAAAATACCCGGTTAGACCGCAGGCGGAGTCATCTCAATATAATAACGGAACCGGGAAGCAGTATACATGGATGCCGCATCCCAAAGGGGCTAAACCCAAAGATGTTTTCGAAATTCCGACCTTATCCAATGGCTCATGGGAAAAAACAGTTCATCCCACCCAAAAGCCGGTTGAGTTAATTAAAAAATGTGTGCTCGCTTCATCCAATGAAAATAGCTTGATAATTGATCCCTTCGGCGGCTCCGGCACTACTTATGCTGTCGCAGAAGCATTCAAACGCCGGTGGCTGGGAACCGAAACGAATGTTGAATATTGCGAAACGATAAAAAACCGCTTATCCAATAAAAACCATATTCTGAGAATCGCTGCTGGCAAAGATGAACTTGAAGCTGCCAAAAGAAGGCAAAAATTACGGGGCTAATTTTTTAACAATTTCCAAACATCTTCGATCAAAAATTTTGAAAAATAAAAGATGTGCTGGTCGTAAGGCGGCTCTTTTGCCTTTGGTGGTAAATCCAGATAATAATATCCTTCCAGTTTTGCTAAAAACTCTGTATAGACCATAAAAAGATTAGAGACAAACGTGAAGCTGATATTGTCTTCACTTTTACGCTGGACATCGTTTAAAGAAATTCCAACAATTTTTACATCGTGTTTGACAAACCTCTCCATTAACAGTTTATCTATGAATATTTTCCCCATTCTGTCCTTTGTGGTCGTTTTAAGGGAAATTACAACTTCATCAGGTGCAATATTTTTACTATTCGATCTTACTTGTGAATGAGGGGAGATGACGATGTCTGTCTCGCAGCGGTAATGTTTTATTCCTTCAGTCGTTTTGTAGGGAATTTTGAGTACAATCTTTTTTGCTGAAATACCGGCATCACTTATAATTATCCTCATTAACTCTTCGAATCGATTCCCAACATGTTTTCGCGAGCTATTCGGTTCTCCTAATAAATCCAATCCGACACCGATTGCCTGTTGAATTGTATATACAACCCTATCAACATTGTTGTAATTTTCTTGGGAAAAGATTCTCGTTCTTTGACAAATAGTGTGGAAAATCTAATTTTGCAATATGAAAAAGACAGACTTGTATGAAGAATTATTATCACTGCCGAGTTTGAAAATAGAAAAGGTAGAGAATTTATCCAAGGAAATAATCTTGCGCTGTCAAACAACAACTGGTATGGGCAAATGCCCTCAATGTGGAGAATTGACAGGTGAGGTAAATCAATATAATAGTCGTCAGGTTAGAGATTTGGATATATCCGGCAAAGAAGTTTGGCTTTACTTACGGATTCGGCAATTTTTTTGTATGACTTGCAATCGCTATTTCAATGAATCCCCGGAGTGGATTCAACCAGGCAAGAGTTATACTCGTCGTCAATCAAAATGGGTATTTGAATTATGTGCCAAACAGCCCTTTAGCGAAGTTGGTGCGTTGATAAATATGAGCCATAAAACAGTGGAAAGATTGTATTATAGTTATGGTCGCTCAACAATTAATCTTAAAGAGCGTTATGCGCGAGTTCGGAAATTGGGGATTGATGAGATTGCTCATCGTAAAGGCAAGAAGGATTATGTTTGTGTCTTAACCGACCTTGAAAGAGGGGTTCAATTAGATGTCTTGCCGGATCGTAAAAAAGAGACTTTAATATCCCATTTTCAATCACTTGGGAAACGGTTTTGTGAACAGATTGAAGCGGTATCATGCGATATTTGGCGAACTTATATCTATGTTGCCCGGGAGTGTTTCCCAAACGCTGAGATTGTTGTGGATCGTTTCCATGTTGTAAAAGCATTGAATGAAGTATTAGATCAAATCCGAAAACGCCTTCGTAAGGAATTTAAAGATGAACCTTGTTTCAAAATGCTGAAATGGAAACTGTTTAAACGGCCGGAGAACTGTGAGGAAAGCGACCTTTTATTACTTGAAGAAGCCCTCGAAAAATCCTGGGAATTGAAAGAAGTTTATGAGTTGCGAAATACGTTCAATTCAATCTTTGATCTGGCAAAAACCAAAGAAGAATTACTTTCTCAATTGCAATTTTGGATCAGCCATGCAAAAAAGATTGGCAACGAGTATCTCGACAGATTCCTAAAAACTCTTGAGAAGTGGCAAACACAAATTGCGGCTTTTGCATCCCAAAGACTCACAAATGCAGCGACAGAGGGATTGAATAATTATCTGCGATATTTCAAACGAATATCATTCGGTTTGCCAAACTTTGAACATATGAGGCTGCGGATTTTGATCGCTACATCATAATTCCACACTATTTGTCAAAGAACGAAGATTTTTTCATCCAACTTCAATTTTTTTAACGTTTCAGAAAACGTCTCAAATTCAGCATTAAAAGTTTTCTCATCAAAAATAAACAAGTCTAAATTTATTGGCCGCACGAACTTCTTCGTTCCAGCAACTACTGAAGCATTAATAATATAATTTCTTATTGTTGCTTTGCTAGAAACAATCTCTGGAAAATAGTTGAGAACCCGGATCGTTAACTCTTTGAATTCTTCCAACGTAGATCGCGATATCTGTAAATCATCGACTAAAGACATAAGAATTTACTCTCTGGTTTATTTTTTCCGCAAAACATTCTTTCAAGAAGACGGCCCACCATTACTGATTGCCCAATCGATGAGAAACAAGGCGGCAGGGAGATTTTCTTCAAACGTCGGTTGGATTTGGCTTTCCGGCAGCTCGAAGCCGGGAAAACTGCTACGCGGGCGCAACTCGATGGTGAAACCGGGTGCGGAAAAAAGTGCGTAGAGCCAATCCACAGTATCGCCGCTGGCTAAGTAGAGATCAGAGGCTTGCTGTGGGGTATAACCGGTTCCGTGTACGCTGCGAATTTTATCTGCCATCTCTACGGCCAATTGATTTAACAGCGTTTCATCCGGGGGGGAATCATTGGTATGTCCCCAGGGATAGAGGATAAGCTGGCTAAAGTTGTGGTAGCTGATCACTGCTTTTGGCGATTCACGCTGTAAAAGGTCACGCACCGCTTTGGTTTCCGGCTCGGAAAACGCCGCTGTGCCGCGATAAATATCAGAAAACGTATCGCCGGAAGAACCGGGGCCGCCCCAATTGTGGCCGTAATTGCGGTTGAGATCGACGCCGAAAGTGCCATCACCATTATTGCGGCGGTTTTTTCGCCACAGGCGGTTGGTGATGACGGAATACTGGTGGCCATCGGGATTTACCAGCGGAACAAACCAGATTTCCGCATTATCGACAAGCTCGCGAATCGCGGCATCGGTTGCGTAGCTTTCCAGCAGATGTTTGGCGATCAAAAACGGTACGTCCACGGAAATCCATTCCCGCGCATGGTGGCCGCCAAGAAAAATCGCGACGGCTTCATCTTCATCCTGCGCAACATTATCGCTGATTTTAATTGCCCAGAGATCGCGGCCTTCTATCGATTTGCCAATGGAAGATACTTTGGCAATTTGTGGAAAACTCGCCTGCAAAGCGTGTAGTTCCTGATTCACTTCATCATAATTATGATACAACCCGGCTGTTGGATCGGAAGGTGTACCACCACCATTGCAATAAATAAGACTTAAAGCGGCACAACCAATAAATAGCAGTGTCAATTTCAGTGAACTTTGCGGTCGTTTTTTCATTTCGGCTCCTCCCGGTTTCTGGCATCTTCGGCAATAATTTCCACGGTAAATCCGCTTTGGCGTAGTTTTTCAATGTAGATGTCAAATGCCTGGGCAATGGCAGTGCTGTCTTTTACCTCCCAAAGATCGACGCCGGTATCGACAATGGTTTGCACATCACCGGAATCGCTAAGGGAAATTTGCACCAGCCGCTGCACCAGTTCCGCTTCGGTAAATGCTTCCAATTGAACGGAAAGCGTTCCTTGAATGCTATCGGTGCGAATAATAACATAATCCGGCTGCTGAACGATAATCTCCGCCCCGACCTGGCGCAATTGCTGAACTTCTGCCTGGCTGCTATAGCGAACTTTTTTTAATCCTTTGCCCGGTGGCTGCTGTGCCAGCGAAATACCAATCCAGGGCACAATAAAACAGGCAAGTAAAACCTGGTAAATTCTTCTCATTTTTTACTCCTTTTTTTCACTTTTGAAAAGCTCTTGTAAAAGCTGGGCGGATGTTTTTAAAAAATCCCGTTCGGTTACAATTCCGATGAGTTTATCATCTTTTACAACCGGCAGGCAACCGATTTGCTGCCGGTTCATAATCGCGATAGCGTCAACCGTGGTCATTTCCGGCGGAACGCTAACCGGGTTTTTTATCATTACATCGGAAACGGCGATAGCGTCTCTTTTTTCCGATTGTATATTTATGAAATGGTTTAACAGCATTTTGGCGGTTACCAACCCAACCAAATGGCCGTTCTGGTCTTCTACCAAAACCTGGCTAACGTGTTTCCAGAACATCATATTGGCGGCCAGCTCTAACAAATCATCTCCCTGAACGGTAAATAAATCCGTGGACATAATTTGCCCCACATGCCAGTATTTGTTTTTCCAGTTACCGGCTTCTTCTACTTTTACCACATCCCATTCATGCACCGGGCTGCCCTCCTTTTGTCTTTTGATGATGCCTGCTGCCAATGCGACAACCGCTTCTTCCGCAGAGTTCCGTTCTTTTAAATTGTTGAAAGAATCCAGCATCCATTGCGCGCCGGTTTGGCGGGATGTTACCCGCGCTTCGATGATTTGCAAATAGCGGTCGATGTCAGCTTTATTCACCTTTGCTTTTTTTAAGCCGGCTTTGGCAATGGGAAGAAGCTCTTTTTTGACTAATTCTTGCGGTAAGATTGTTTTTCCGTTTAACCACTCAAATTGGGTATCCAAGCCATATCGAGCGGCTTTAAAAAAGTTTTGTACAATGCAGTCAAAATCAAATTTTTTCGGCAACTCATAGTAAGATTTGTCAAAGCCGTTCATCAACCCAATCCAAAAGGCGGCGTTGGCGACTTCATCCGCAACCGTTGGACCGGAAGGCAAAAGCCGGTTTTCGATGCGCAAGTGGGGCTTGCCTTCGGAAATGCCATAACAGGCGCGATTCCAGCGATAAACGGTACCGTTAAAAATTCGCAGGGCGTCTAATTTGGGAATGCCGCCATCAGCCAATACTTGCAGGGAGTTCTCTTCGATGTCTGCACAGAGCATCACGCGAAACCGCGAAATATCATCCTGGAAAATTTCCGTTACCGATTCATGAATCCACTCTTTGGCAAAGGATACCCGCCCGTAGCTTTCCCGCAAATGATAGGAAATATTGCGAGTATCGATTGCCTGTTGAAACAACGCAATTCGTGATTCCTGCCATAAACGCTTGCCTAACACCAACGGCGAGTTTACCGCAACAGCTAACACCGGGGCGCTAACCAATTTTGAAAAATTGTAAGCATTAACAAAATTATCCGGTTCAATTTGAAAATGTACTTGAAACGAGGTGTTACAAAATTCGAAGGAAGGATAATCCTGCTTGATCAACAACTCATCGTTTCCGCGAATATGATATTCAAACGGCCCCCCGCGCATTTGGCGCAACCGTTCGAATAGCGCCATATAACGGTCCATCGGCGTCATATTCTCCATATCGAGGTCAATCGTTCGAACAGTAGGTAGAATTCCAGTGAGGATAATACCGGCATCAAACTGCCGGGCAACGGCTTCCAATTTAGCCAAATTTTCTTTTAATTGTGTTTCCAACGCGGAAAAGCAATTCCCGGTAAAGTCGACCGGGTCGAGGTTGAATTCGATATTGAATTTGGCCAGTTCTGTTGTGAAATCGGGATCGTTCAGCGCAGTCAAAACATCTAAAATAAGCGGCGCAGGCCGGAAAAAACGATCGACCAGGCAAAGCTCCTGCTCCGCGCCAATTCGCTGTACGCCGGATTCAATCATACCCTTTTCCAGCATAATATCCAGCGCTCTTAAATCGTTTAAAAGGGATTGCATAAACCGCCGCACCAATTGGGGATCGGAGGCCGCGACAACATTCAATTCACCCATAATAATCCTTAACCTTCACTCTACATTTGATAAAGCTAAGGAGAAGGCTGAGGCTAATAGAGAATTTCATAATTGCATGTAAAGTTTGTCCCCCTTCGACTCCGCTCAGGGTGACAGTTTTGAGTCATGCTGAGCGGAGTCGAAGCATCACCGACTTCCAAGCAAACTCTACAATGATTTTGAAATGCTCTACCAAGGTTTATTTTCTTTACCTCAGCCTTCTCCTTAGTCTGAGGCGATGATTATTTGATTGCACTTACTTTGCTATGATTTCCCAGGGAATCTCCATATTTAAAGATTTCAGCTTCTCCTCACATTCCTGCCGTTCTCGATTGCGTTTTAACGGTGCGGTGCGGTCTTCCGGAATCCACTTATTTTTGATGGCAAGCTGCGTCGCTTCACTTTGATTGCCGGCGTTTATGGCTTTAATAATTTCAATTTCCAGGCCGGTTAGCGAAACGGAGTTTAAGCGATAATCCCGGAACGCTTCCCAGGTAAACGGGCACCAGCGGCTGAGGATTTCGTTGCCCATGGTTTCTGCATAACAGCGAATTTCCCATTGGGCGTGGGCATCCATGCGTAATTCCAAGAAATGAATGAGGTTATGGAGGTCTATTTTCCAGTAAGCCTCCGTGTAGGTGGAGAGGGGCAAGTCTTTGCGCGCTTGTTCGCGGGCGATTCCGGCATTCAAACGCTCTTCGTATACGTCGCGACTCAGTTTGTGCAACTCGGCTTCCCTGTTGGTAAATTCTGCGCCATCAGCAACTTCCAAAAAACCGGCGCTTCCCTGGCGATTGCCTTGTGCCTGGAATCGCCACTCGTTTGTTGGTGTGGCTTGTGCGGCATCGATGGCGATAGAATATCGGGTGCTGTATTCGTTAATATTTGCGGTGCGATGGCGAATCCATTGCCGCCAGCAATCCATCGGAACCCGAACGTGGAATTTGATTTCGCACATCTCAAACGGCGTGGTGTGGCGATGGCGCATCAAATACCGAATTAACCCGCGATCCTGGTGAATTTTTTTGGTGCCTTCGCCATAGGAAACCCGCGCCGCCTGCACAATCGCGGAATCCGTTCCCATGTAATCGACCACGCGTATAAAACCGTCATCTAACACTTTAAACGGTTTACCCAAAATTTCTTCCATAGCTTCCACGCGGGTGCGTTGTAATTTCTCGGCTTCCGTGGACATGACGCTCCTTTCTTCCTTTTGCTATCTATAAATTTATGAGTTGAGAATATAATCATCTTTTGCAGAATAAAAAACGGATATGCGGTTCAATTTTCGCTGAAATAAGAAAGATGGGATTTTTAGGTGGGCTTTAATACATTTCAGGAGTGTCAAACTTCAGTTTGGCAGTTAAGAGCTTCGAGGCAGCAAGATCAAGCTAAGTAGTGCATTTCATATTTGTTTGTAGGGTTGAAATTTTCACGATTTCATATTTACCGCAAAGCGGTTACATACCATAGCCCAGGGTTCGTCGGAACGACGTACCCTGGGTAGAGTGTAATCTACAAAAAAACATTCCCCAACGGGGAATTACAAACGCTTGTATAACCGCTTTGCGGTAAGTCCGGTTCAGAATCGTCTTTATATCCCAGGGTATCCCGGTTTCCGGGATACCCTGGGCTTTGGTCTACAACGCCTTCGGCGTATAAAACCTACAAACAATTTTGAAATGGTCTGCTAAGGTTTGAGGCTCTTTCCGTGCCGCTCCTCCAAAACTTCGCTTACTTCGCTTAACTTTACATCCTTTGCCGAAAGTAACACCAGCAAATGGTACAGCAAATCCGCCGCTTCGTTTTTGAACAGCTCCGGCTGTTTACCCATTGCTTCGATCACCAACTCCGTTGCTTCTTCTCCCACTTTCTGGGCAATTTTTTTGATACCTTTATTGAAAAGATGTGTCGTGTAAGAATCCGGATTTGGATTTTGTTTGCGATCTTCGATAATATTCTCAAGCTGAAATAAAAAATCGCTTTCAGCCTGGTTGTCTTCGTTAAAACAAGTATCCTGGCCGGTGTGGCAAACCGGGCCGGCCGGTTCCGCTTTAATCAGCAACGTATCATTATCACAATCGATGAGTATTTTTTTGACGTAAAGGAAATTGCCGGAAGTTTCTCCTTTTGTCCACAGCCTGTTTTTAGAGCGGCTGAAAAAAGTGACTTTACCTTCCTGCGTTGTCTTCTCAAACGCCGCTTTATTCATAAATCCCAGCATTAACACCGTTTGCGTTTTGGCATCCTGGATAATGGCCGGAACCAGGCCATTGTATTTTTCAAAATCGATTTTCAAGAAACACCTCCTTTTCCTTTTTCCTTCAAAGTCGTACCGAGATATTATGTTGTTCAAGCGCTCGTTTGAGATCGGGAATTTGAACTTCGCCGAAGTGAAAAATACTGGCGGCGAGGGCGGCGTCGGCTTTTCCGGCGGTAAAGATTTCTACGAAATGGGCGGCATTGCCGGCCCCGCCGGAGGCAATAATCGGAATCGGCAGCGTGATAGAAAGCGTTTTGGTAATATCGACTGCGAAGCCGTTTTTGGTGCCGTCGTGATTCATCGAGGTGAGCAAAATTTCTCCTGCGCCGCGCTCCACGGCTTCTGTTGCCCAATCGACGGTCATTCGCTCCGTTGGCGTTCTGCCGCCGTGAACGTAGACGCGCCAATCGTTGCCTTCGTTTTTGGTATCGATTGCCAGCACCACGCATTGGCTGCCAAAGCTCTTGGCTAAGGTTTCGATCAATGCAGGATTTTTAACCGCCGCAGAGTTGATGGATATTTTATCCGCCCCGGCTTCCAGCAAATTGGCGACATCACTTTCCGAGCGAATCCCGCCGCCGACGGTGAAGGGAATGTTGATATTTACGGAAATCCGTTTTACCAGCTCGATCAGCGTCGCGCGGTTTTCGACAGTGGCGGTGATGTCTAAAAACACCAGTTCATCCGCACCCTGTTCGGCGTAAGCGGCGCCAAGTTCCACCGGATCGCCAGCCTGGCGCAGGTTCACAAAATTAATGCCTTTAACGGTTTGCCCGTCTTTGATATCTAAGCAGGGGATGATGCGTTTTGTTAGCATGGGTTAAAGAATTAAGGATGAAGGTTAAAGGATAAATTTCTCGATGCTGGATGCTGGATATTCGATAATTTGTTCGTTATTGAGCATCCAGCATCATTCTTAATGTATATAAACTTTTAGTTCTTCAAGCTGAATCTTCCCCTCATACAACGCCTTCCCGATAATTACGCCATCGATACCCATTTCATTCAGCTTTTGAACGTCTTCGATGCTGCTAACGCCGCCGCTGGCAATCAAATAAATCTCTGGGAATTGCGATTTGATCTTTTGATAAAATTCAAATGCCGGGCCACCCAATGCGCCGTCGCGGGAAATATCAGTGCTGATAACGTGGCGAATACCAACCTCTAAATAATTCAATAAAAAGATTGATAAATCGATTTCCGTATACTCTTGCCAGCCGTGAATTGCAATTTTGCCATCTTTCACATCTGCACCGAGGATAATTTTATCTTCGCCGAATTGATCCAGCCAGGAAAGTACCATCTCGCGATTGTTTACCGCGATGCTGCCGGCGGTAATTTGGCTTGCACCGCAATCAAATGCTAACTGCGCATCATCATCGGATTGAACGCCGCCGCCAAAATCGATCTGTAAATTCGTTTGATTGGCAATTGCTTCCAGAATCCGCCAGTTAACGATTCTCTTTTGCCGCGCGCCATCCAAATCCACCAAATGCAGCCGCCGGATGCCAACGGCTTCAAATTCCTTCGCCACTGCTACCGGGTTTTCATTATACACTGTCTGGGATTCGAATTTACCATGCGTAAGGCGAACGCACTTGCCATCAATAATGTCGATTGCGGGGATGATTGTAATCATTTAGTTTCGCTCGTGTATTTAGTCGGCTAAAGGTTTAAGAAGTTTTGTAAAATCTGCTCGCCCACCTTCCCGCTTTTTTCCGGGTGAAATTGGGTGGCGTAAAAATTATCTTTTTGCAAGGCGGCGCTAAAGGGTAAAATGTAATCCGCATGGGCAATGGTGTGAGGGCCGCTTGCGGCGTAGTATCCATGCACAAAATACACATAATCCCCGGTTTTTACCCCTTCAAACAGCGGAGATTTTAACTGACGCAAGCTGTTCCAACCGATGTGGGGCACTTTATCTTGCGGCGGAAATTTTTTAACCATTTCTTCAAAAACGCCCAGACATTGGGTGTCATTTTCTTCCGAATAGCTGCACATTAATTGCAACCCAAGGCAAATGCCTAAAAACGGCTGTGTTAGTGATGGCAGCAATTTATCCAGCCTAACATTCCGCAAATAAGCCATTGCGGAACTGGCCTCTCCCACCCCGGGGAAAATAACTTTGTCCGCCCTGCGAATAAAATGTTCATCATCCGTAACAACACCTTCCACGCCCAGGCGCGTCAAGGCAGTACAAAGTGAATGGATATTACCGGCGTTGTATTTGATGACGGCGATGGTCATGGCGCACTCTCGTTAATTGAAAAAGATAACTTACAGAATTTTCGTGGAGCGTGATGCGTAAAGCGTAGAGCGAGGGAGTTACTCGCTATACGCTCCACGCTTTTCGCTTTACGATTTTTACAAAATCCCCTTGGTACTGGGTATTTGCTGATCGCCGGCACTTCGTTGAACGGCCATTTTAATCGACTTTGCCCAGGCTTTAAAAATCGCTTCGATTTTATGATGTTCGTTTTGGCCTTCGGCTTTAATGTTCAAATTACACTTTGCAGTATCGCTAAACGATTTAAAAAAGTGAAAGAACATCTCCGTGGGCATTTCGCCGATTTTTTCGCGCTTAAACTCCGCCTCCCACACCAGCCAGTTTCTGCCGGAAAAATCGATGGCAACTTGTGCCAGCGCA
>CAXHHS010000068.1:0-14669 GCA_964015645.1 uncultured bacterium | reverse complement strand
ATTTATAGCCTTTTAGGAGACGTTTATCGCCGGTTGAAAGAATTCGATAAAGCGAAAAAAATGCAGCGCCGCGCTCGTTACTTGCCCAAAACGATTCCGCTGTACGACCTGATCTATACGGAACTACAAGCCGAGGGCGAGAGCTCTTTTTGGTACTTTGCTCACGGCAAGGCGTTTTTAGCGAAAGGGCTGTATAAGGAAGCCGCGGCAAAATTTCGAATAGCTTTAAAAACCAGGCAGGATGCTGAAATCCATGATGCGCTCGGCATCGCCCTTCAACGAATGGGGAAATTGGATGAAGCGCAAGAACAGCATTTGGCGGCGCTTAACATCTATCCTAACTACCCGGAAGCATTGAACAACCTGGCCACTTTATTTTTCCGAAAAGGTGATATCGAAAACGCAATTGAATTTGGCAAACAAGCGGTCCAATCCAACCCCCGGTTTTGGGAGGCTTATTTTAATTTGGGAGTGTTTTATGAAGAAAGTAAGCAGCTTGAGCGAGCTGCCTTTACTTTTCGGGAAGGATTAAGTTTTTCGCCGGAAAATCCCCGGCTATCACTAAAATTAGCCTGGATTTTGGCAACGGCAACCAAAAGCGAACTGCGGAATGGCAAAGAAGCAATTGCGCTGGCCGAAACGGTATGTGAAGATACCGATTGGCAGTCGCCGGAAACACTCGATGTTCTCGCTGCTGCATATGCCGAAGATAAACAGTTTCGTTTGGCCATTCAAACTGCCCAACAGGCAAAACAACTTGCGCTGCAAAATGGACAAACGGATCTTGCGAATCAAATAAATGAGAGACTTATTTTCTATCAGGCCAATAAAACAGCTTTGTATGAAAAATTCAATTGACTAAATTGCAAATCCACCGAGCAGATGAAGAAACCGATCAGCGAAGGTAAGGCCAACAGTAAATGTGGGGATAAGAGCTGAACAGGTTTCCATTCTCTCAAACCCTCCTTCTATTTATCCAATCGTGATAAAAATCATATCCAACACTGATTTAAATCATGTTTTTTTGTTGGTGTGTTGTGTAATTTACAATAAGTTGATCTGAATTATGTAGTAAAAAACAAATATAATTTCGGGGAGAATCTTCGAACCATCTTAATAAGACACATGTAGTCATAATAAAAAATTGTAAAGAGAAAATTCTTTTTGCAAAGACCCCTTTTACAGAATTTATAATTAAACAATAATTTTAAAAAGGAGGAGAGAATGAGCGTTATATTGTACGAACACGCTAATTTTCGAGGCGCGCACAAACATATCAACGGACGTAGCGAGGCCAATTTACACCAGGATGGCTGGGGGGATAGAGTATCTTCCATTCAGGTTCTTGCAGGTAGCTGGGAATTTTGGCAACATACTAATTTTCGTGGTAGTCGAGTTATTTTAGGTCGGGGCAATTATCCCTGGGTAGGAAGTGTCGGCATTTCAAATGATTCTCTATCATCGGTTCAACGTCGCGGTAGCTGGCCGCCTCTAATGCGGACACCGGGATTAATTCTTTACGAAAATGCTAATTTTCGAGGCAGGCACAAACACATTATCAATTACGATGAGCCTAATCTGCATGTTGATGGCTGGGGGGATAGAATTTCCTCTTTCCAAATCATATCAGGATTGTGGCGTTTCTGCCAGAATGTAAACTTTGGCGGATGGAGCACTGTGTTGGGGCCAGGTAATTATCCCTGGTTGGGTGCAGTTGGTATTTCTAACGATCAGCTTTCATCCATCCAACAAGTAACACCTGCACTTTCAGTGAGCTCAATGCCAAGCCGGGAAATGGTACTTTATGAGCATATCGATTTTCGGGGGGATCATAAACACCTGATCAATCGTGGGGAACAGAACCTTCATGCCGACGGCTGGGGCGATAGAGCCACCTCCTTGCAAATCATATCCGGAACACGCTGGACCCTTCATGAACATATTAACTATTCCGGAACAAGGGCCAATCCTCCCACGGGGAGTCACCGGTGGATACGTGATGTCGGAATGGAAAATGATCGCCTTTCCTCTGTGAGAGCCAATATGATCCCTGTATATATTAAAATCATTCGGGGTGCTACAACAAATATTGCTCGTGATTTAAACTCAGCAAATCGAACCTACAACCAATATGACATTGAAGTTTTCTCGCTCGGCCAAGAAACTAACACTGCGTGGGCATTACTTGATCTGGACCAACCTACTTGTTTTCTTGGGCAGACACCAACTGATGAAGAAGGTCAACTATTCGACTTCGAGCGTGATCATGCCCCTTCAAATATCGTCGCTTATTACCTGCGTTCGACGAGCTTGGGAGTGGCTGGATGTGCGGCGTTTCCAGCTAATCGACCTGGAGTTGTGGTTGCAAACGGTGCCAGCCGATGGACTTTTGCTCACGAACTTGGCCATGTTCTTGGCTTATCGCATGTCTCAAATTCGAATAATTTAATGTTTACTCCGACAGCCTCAATACCTGCCGATCCGCCGGTGCTAACAAACAGCCAACTTAATACAATTCGATCAAGTCAATACCTGGTTTGATTTAAAAAATGGCTAAAACAAAAAGGAGATAAAATAATGGCAGACGATCTCGATCAAAAAATCAATGAATATTTAAGCGGTGAGGAATTTGAAGGCTTAAACGATCTGGTTAAGCTGGGTCAAAAAGCAGCACCAACCCTCATCAAGATTTTAGAAAAAGAAAGTGATCCTTTTCGTCGTAAGAGAGCGGCAATCGCATTAGGCCGCATGCGTATATCCAAAAGTGTGGCTCCTCTCACTAAAGCATTGGAAGATAAAGATCCAACGGTAGTGATTAGTGCCATAGATGCCCTAACCCAAATGCGTAAAAAATCAGCGGCAAGTGACATTGCAGCCTGTCTAAAAGCTTCAGATGCTTCGGTAAGAAAGAGCGCCGCTAAAGCTTTAGGCGCACTTCGCGCGAAATCCTGTACGGCGGAGCTTATAGAAGTCAGTGATAAAGATGAGTTCGAATTCGTACGAGATGCGGCAATGGACGCTTTGACTCAAATAGAGAATCGTTAGTCCAACACGGTCCAGAAGTAGCGAAGCTGTTAGGAGGGGCAATAGAGCCAATTTAGCGGGTTTATCCCACTAAAAACATAGAAAACAGTCGATTTTATCAAAAAAGGCGAAAAAACAGTTAAGTTTTGGCTTACAGAAAACTAGAGCTAAGATACTGCAAATAATTCGGTTATGAAATTCTATTGCACTTTATAGCAGCTTCGCTATGTTTTGGCCTCGTTGATTAGATCCACGAAATGAGAGACTGGATGGCGGTTGATCTTCGAATCGTATATTTGTGCTACTTTTGAATCGAAATCTACCATCCCAATTTCCTCCGCAGCAATTTTCCCGCCGAACGGCTGATAAGCAACTCGCTGCCCTGTTTATCGCGAACGGTCATTTTATAGCCGCCGGCAAACCAGGCTTCGATGGTTTTTACATAGTTTAGGTTGACAATTATCGAGACGCGCTTGTAATTCTTCCAGTGTGTAATTGATCTTGCATTTTGGCGTCGAAAGGAGAGCAAAATCAGTTAAAGACTATAGCGGATTCGATAAATAGATACCGAATCCGCTATAGAACCTACACAACCGCTTTCTGTTATTCCATGCGGCAGCGTTATTTTTTCCCTTTACGTCCTTTATCATTTTCGTGCTCTTGTAAACAACGTTCGATTTCTTCTTCATGAGCCAGCTCGAAACCTCTAATTGGAACCCCTATCTGCTGATTTATCACTTCTACTGCCTCTTCGACCTGTCTTGCCAGCGCCGGATCTATGGCCTGCTGTTTGACCAAATCCCTGAGCGCGCGAACGTATATATAACCGCATCTATGGGCGCTCGGATTAAAAAGTTTCACACAGGTGGTTTGTTCACAACAAGCAGTGACAATCGCTGCGTCTGTAAAGTGATTGACACGGTAAATGCCAGGGCCAACCACAACAAACCCCCAAACCGCTTTAATATAGTAACAGCCTGGTGGAACTTCTATTTCAAGATGACCACATTTGGCCGGGATTACCACATATCTTCGCCCACACCATTCCAACACTTTGCCATCGCAATCGTAAATGGTAACAAACCAGGTCCGATCACTTACACCGCATGGATCATCAATCTCCGAAACCCAGATATTAAGCTTTGACATACCCATTTTTCTGTCCTCCTATTTAGTTTGTTTAAACGAATTTACCTCGCTGACCCTTATCTTTGCGGCCAGCACAGATTACTTGGTGTATCACTATAAGGGTCAAATACCATACCAAGTCGTCTTCCGAAAATGGATAGTCAATCGCTTTTTTATAAGTAGTTAATTATCAATTGATTACAAAAAATTTCTTAGAATCTTTTGACCGGAAAGGAACACCTCCTCACAACATAAGACTGTCGTTAACAACTGTTATACTTACATGAATAACAGTCTTTATGACTGTTTTTTGGAAATTTTTGGTTTAACGTTGGGGTGGGCGAATGCCATATTTCTTCAATTTCAAATGAAAATTTTTCTCCTGAAGCCCGGCGCGGATAGCAGCTCTGCGAATCACACCGTTGCACTCATCCAACATCTGCTTAAGATAATTGCGTTCAAATTCTTCGATTATCTTTTTCTTTGCATTATGAAATGTCTCCGGCGCTGAATCATCTACTTTCAATCGGGAAACGATATTGGTTGGTCTTATTTCGCGCGGCAGATGATGAACCTTGACAGTCTCCTCGTTACAAAAAATCGCTGCCCGTTGAATAATATTTTCCAGTTCCCGGATATTTCCCGGGTATTGATAATTCCGAATTACCACTTTTACTTCCGGTGTTAACTTTGGCAGCGGTTTATTTAAATTCTGGCAGGCCTTTTCCAAGATGCAATTTGCGAGCAATAAAATATCTTCCTTGCGTTCTCTCAGCGGAGGTAGTTCCAGCAGTACCAGATTCAGCCGATAATAAAGATCATCACGAAATTTTCCATCTTCCACTAACTGATGCAAGGGTTTTTTAGAAGCAGCAATAACCCGAACATCACATCGCTTGATTTTCTCGCTTCCTAGCGCACTAAATTCTCCGCATTGAAGAACCCGCAGCAATTTTACCTGCAATACCGGGCTCATATCATCAATTTCGTCTAAAAAAAAGGTTCCTCCATCAGCCTGTTCAAATTTTCCCTTATGGCTTTTGAACGCCCCCGTGAAAGCCCCTTTTTCATGCCCGAAAAATTCCGACTCTAAAAGATTATCCGGAAAGGCGCCACAATTAACTGTTATTAAGGGCATTTGCCAACGTTTGCTATTGGAATGAACTGCGTGTGCCACCAACTCTTTTCCGGTTCCCGTTTCTCCTTGTATCAATACTGGTGCATCGGTTATCGCTACATGAGAGATCGCTTCCAGAATCTCAATCATTTGGGGAGAATGTCCTACGATAGTCTCAAAATTATATTTTCTGCGCAGGATTATTTCATGTGAAGTTAAGGAATCTGCCAGCAGGCTTTTTTCTAAAGCATTTACAAGTGTGCCATTAAAACGATTGGAATACGGATGATTGAAATTTTCATTGCGCTTGGCGTTGACTTTATCTTTCAATCCCTTTTCCTCCCATTGGATAGCATCGAATAGTATGTTATATGCGAAGTTTAACAGAAGTTGCCCATCAAATTCTCAACCCTGTTAAAAAAGCATAACTATTAGTTTAGTGCCTCGTGGGAGGGCGCGGACACCTAGAGAGGCACAATACTGATGTTATAATAGAGAAAAAATAACTGTAACTTTCTCTATTCTTCAACTTTTTATTGAAATCTACTATCCCAATTTTCTCCGTAACAATTTCCCCTGTAGGGCGATGGATTTGGAAAGGCTTTTTGGGGGAGTGATTTACTTTTCTGATATTGAGGGCTGTTCACGCAGCTTCTATTTTTCGTGTTTTTTGGGGTTTGAGGTGGTAATATGTGGATATATTTTTCCTATCTAACAAAAATAGGATATTTAATGAGGATTTGTTAAATTTTGCAAGATCAGGTTGTTTGATAGGAGAATTATATGAATTATTCGCTCCGGCGTTTTTTTCTTTTATTCGCTATACTACTTCCACTCTTTTCTCAAGAACTCCGGTCTCAAGATATTGAGGTTCCCGAGCTGGTAGGAATTACCCTGGAGGAGGCCAGGAGAATTCTCCATGAGGCTAGACTTTCGATGGTTGGAATGCCGCAGGAAAACAGCGAGCATCAACCTGGAATCGTTACCTCCCAGGAGCCTGTGCCCGGAACCCGGTTAAAAAGAGGAGAATTTGTGCGGCTCACTGTAGCGATCTCTCCGGAAGTCATTACAGTGCCCGAGGTAGTGGGGCTTAGTCTGGAAGAAGTTCGGGGATTGTTTCAAGAGGCCCGCCTGCAATTGATTGTAACTGAAGAACCCCGGCAGGATTACCCCACCGGCAAGGTGTTTGAACAACGTCCGCCGCCCGGAAGCAAGCTTTCCGGTGGAAGTGCGATTTACTTGACAGTTGCAATTGCACCGGAAACTGCAACTGTTTCCAACCTGGTAGGGCTACGTTTATTGGATGCACAACTAATGTTGCAGAAAATTGGCCTCTCAACTATCGTAAATACCGTAACGAGCGCAGCTTATGAAGCTGGTACAGTATTTGAGCAAAATCTCGCTCCTGAAGCCGAGGTAGCGGTCGGTACGCCGGTCTACCTAAAAGTCGCCACGGCTCCGGAAAAAGTAGACGTAATTGAGACCAGCAATCGCCCCCTGGAAGAAAGCCAGGCTATGCTGCAAGATAAAGGGCTGCAGCCAGTAATCAACCGGGTAACGACGACTGATCATGCGCCCGGTACGGTCATCGAGCAAAGCCTCACTCCCGGCAGTCAAATTGCGGTAGGAACGCCGATCTACTTGAAGGTAGCGACTTCCCCGGAAACTGTCGTAGTGCCGGAGTTGGAAGGACAATCTTTTCTGAAGGCCAGGGAGCTGCTGCAAGAAACACAACTCTCAATGATTGTCCAGACAGAGATTACCAACGTCTATCCGGCTGGAACCATAATTGGGCAGAATCTTCCATCCGGAGAGAAATCGCCCGCCGGAACACCGCTTTATGTAAAAGTAGCCACTGCACCGCAAACCGTTACGGTTCCTCAAATCGCCAGCCAAAGCCTGGAGGAAGCCCAGTCAGCCATCGAGGCCACTGACCTGCCTATAGCGTTCACCTTCGAAACAACCACAACTTATGAGCCAGGTACGATTATCGAACAGAGTTTAACTGCCGGAAACCAGGCTCAAGCAGGCACGCCAATCTATCTAAAGGTTGCTACCGGCGCGAATACACAGAACGTTCCCAATCTAACAGGCCAAAACATAGGGGAAGCGAATGCAATCCTTCGTAAACTTCGCCTGCCAACCCTGGTGTCAACAGTAATGACAACCAGCTATCGCGCCGGGAGTATATTGGAACAAAACCCCACCCCTGGCAGCAATATACCGCAAGGTACACCGGTATACCTAAAGGTTGCCACCGGCTCCGACTCCCTGGCGCTCCCTGACTTAACCGGTTATAGGATTGAAGAAACACAGGCGATTCTCCAACAAGCAGAGCTGCCGATGATTCTGATGCCGGAGACAACAAAAGATGCACAACCGGGAACAGTATTAAAACAGCTATCCGCTAACGATAGTGAAATCTTTGCTGGCACACCGGTCTTTTTGAAAATAGCAATAGCACCGGGACAGGTAGAGGTTCCTGACATTACGAAAATTCCCCTGGGACAAGCCTGGGATACCCTCTCTGCTGCATCGCTGTCAATGGTCGTAAATACCGAAATTAATACAACGGAAATACCCGGAACTGTACTCGAACAGGATCCTTTGCCAGGCAGCCGGGTTCCGGGTGGCAGTCCGTTGTATTTAAAAGTGGCTCTCGGGCAGGAATCCACGACGATTTCAACACTCACCGGGCGAACGTTTGGGGACGCCTGGTCTATTATTCGGGCTGCAAATTTACAGATGATCTTGATGTTAGAGGTATCAACCGAGCATGAACCCGGAACACTATTCAGGCAAATCCCTGCTCCCACAGAACCGCTTCCCGTGGGCAGCCCCGTTTATTTAAAAATGTCGCTGGGCGCGGAGTTTGTTGAAATATTACAGCTGGAAAATCGCTCTCTGGAGGAAGCGAGAACGGTTGCCCGGGAACTGGGTTTGCCGTTAATTGTGATTCCGGAAATGACCACCGAATACCAACCTGGTACTGTAATGGGACAAAGTCTGGCGGCGGGGACCCGGGTTGCCACCGGCACACCACTCTATGTTCGGGTAGCGACCGCTTCCAATATAGTGGTTGTTGACACCTTAGTAAATCGATCCCTGGAGGAGGCACGGACCATAATTCAAGAATCCGGCCTGCAATTGGTAGTCGTTGACACGTTTACTACAGATTATGAACCTGGCAGAATATTGACGCAAAACCCCCAACCTGGCACTGAGATATCGCTTGGGGACAATATCTATTTAACAATAGCAACCGATAAAACAGGTGCTGAATTACCGGAAGAGTTGCCATTGGCCCCCAATAAAACCGGCGATATTGCCGCCACCCCGGGCGATGAAACGACAGGCATTTATTCCCGTTTTGAAGAATCGATTCGAGTAGCAATCAGAGATAAAACGCTTACCCCCGGTTTAACAATTCTATTTGGTTTCCTGCTTTTGCTCCTGGTTTTACTAATCGTACTGATAAGAAAGCGAAAGAAGAAGGAAGTAAAGGTTGGCAAGCAATCGGAAAAAGATCATACTTATAAGAAGGCCGATGGCGAAACGGCGTATGGAGATGGACAAGTGGATTTTGAAACGGATCCTGACACAGGAAAACAAAGTGCCCTTGTAAAAGGAGTCTCAAAAGAGTCCGGCGAGGACAAGGATGGCACTGGTGAAGCTGAGGCATCACCCCCGGAGGACGGTATGCCGGGTATTCAGGAACTTTGCTTGGAAATATCCAAACTACTCGAAACGAAACAGTTCTCTACCTTTTCTGAATTGGCAAAAGCGTTGGGTTTTTCCATTAAGTTGATACCTGTTACCGATCCCGGTAAGCAGACTATTCGAGTAGCCGATTCTCTTATCGATCGGGAAAAAGAATTTCAACCCGCCGGTGTCGTGATTGAGGAAGCACAGGTTACTGAACAGGTTCATCCTGAACAAACAGCCGATCTTGAAGCATTAATTGCTCAAATATCAGACATTCTAAACGCATCAAAAATCACCTCCTTCGATCAGTTGGCAAAAGAACTCAGTTTTAAAATCGATTTGGAACGTGTTTCAGATCCTGGCAAACAATCCATTTACGTGAAAGGCTCAATACTTCTCCAGGATGATTTAACCCGTATAAAGGGGATTAATACCGAAATCGTTGAAGCACTCCGAAGCGCGGAGATTGTGACGTTTGCCCAACTGGCCTCCCCTGATGTAGATCATTTACAGGAAATTCTGGATGAGGCTGGTTTTGTTGATGAAAATCCTTCGAACTGGCCGGAACAGGCAAGCCTGGCTGCTGCCGGTGAATGGAAGGCACTTGAGGCATTTCAGGAAAGAATCGAAGAGGAAAGTGTTGGGGCAGAGGCGTCTCCTTCAGTTGATTCTACTGAACCTGTGGAAATCGATGAAGCGGCAGCCAGAATTTCCAATTTACTAAATACCTCAGAGATTACGAGCTTTGACGAATTGACCAAAGCGCTGAGTTTTAAAATCGGTTTGGAGCGGATTTCAGACCCCGGTAAACAATCTGTTCATGTGGAGGGATCGATTCTCCTCCGGGATGATTTGACCCGCATAAGCGGGGTAAATCCCGGGATCGTCGAAGTGTTACAGCAAGCAGGGATTGTGGCGTTTGCCCAATTGGCCTCCTCCGATGTAGCGCACTTACAGGAGGTTTTGCGCGAGGCCGGTTTTATCGCTCAAAATCCCGCCGCCTGGCCGGAGCAGGCACGCCTGGCCGCTGCCGGTGAATGGAAGGCGCTGGAGGCGTTTCAAGAAGGGGCCAAAGGAGAGGAGGAGATCGAAAAACCTATTGAGGCAGAGACGTCTCCATTAGTTGATTCCACCGAAACAGTGGATATCGATGAAGCGACTGCCAGAATTTCCGATTTACTAAGTACCTCAGAGATTGCGAGCTTCGATCAATTGACAAAAGCGCTTGGTTTTAAAATCGGTTTGGAACGTGTTTCAGATCCCGGCAAACAATCCGTTCATGTGGAAGGCTCAATACTTCAGAAAACCAAAGATGGATAGCGAGTGTGCGGTTTCACCAGGCTATCTATAATCATTAATTCTACTTTATGGAAATTATTATAAATTTACAGTTTAGGAGAATTTATGGAAAAAAGTAACACGACACTAAATCATTTTTTTGCGACGAAGGAATTCGTGGAAAATCGATTAGACAAAGTGGCCAAAAATGAAAAATTTAAATCTCTCAAAAAGAATGCCTCCAAAGTTCTCAAAGGTGTAAGATTACCGACTAGCTTCTATGTATTAATGATCAGGCAAATCGGAGATCTGTTGAATATTGATATTCAAAATATTCTGGCGAGAGGATGGAGCCAATATAGAGAATTTCTACAATATAGAGATCAGGAAAAATATCCTCCCGGTAAACCGGTACATGTTCCCCTGGTGGAACACACGGTCATTTCCGAACATTCTCCTTCATTTAAACCGGTCTTCAATAATATGGTATTGGGCGAAATTCAATTTGATATCAACCTTGAATTCGATCTTAAAGGTGCGATTCTTAAAATTCAAGATGGAAAGATCATGTCAGCGACGATTGGATCGTGCCAGGGAAAAGGCAATGTAGAATATGACGGGTTTTCAATTCTGGAAGTAGAAAGTCAGCGGCTGGCATTGCCTGGCTCATTAGAATTTGGCGACGGAATACCGATCGTGGATCCGGGAGAAGGCACATCAGATGTACTCGATGAAGTAGTAAAAACCGATGATGAAAAAAAGTGAAAGCTACCAGCCCAATTTTTTTCGTAACAATTTCCCCGCCGAGCGGCTTATGAGCAACTCGCTGCCTTGTTTATCGCGAACGGTCATTTTATAGCCCCCAGCAAACCAGGCTTCGATGGTTTTTACGTAGTTCAAATTAACAATTGTGGAGCGATGGATTCGGAAAAATTTTTCGGGGTCGAGGCGCGCTTGTAATTCTTCCAGTGTATAATTGATCATGTGTTTCGACGCCGAAAGATGCGCAAAAATCAGCTTATTTTTAGTATCAAAATAGATGATGTCATCTTCATTAAGAATATAAATTTTATCGCCAACTTTAGACGGAATTCGCTTCAGGTAATGCTCTTCCGGTTGCCAGTGAGACAGTAAGTCTTTTATTTTCAGGATATTAACGTTCATGTTCTCACCGGGAGAAATTTGATCTCGCGCTCTTTCTACGGCTTCATGTAGCCGCTCTTCGGAATAGGGTTTCAGCAAATAATCGACAGCGCGCAGCTCGAACGCTTTCAGGGCGTACTGGTCGTATGCCGTCGTAAAGATAATCGCCGGGTGGTGGGAGAGCAAGTGCAGCATATCGATCCCGGAGATATCGCTCAAATGAATATCGAGAAAAATAAGCTCCGGTTTTAAGGCGTCAACCTGTTTTGCCGCTTCAATTCCGGAATCGCAGGCAGATAGAATTTCCAGATCTGGAATACACTCCAACATTTCCATCAACCGCTGTGCCGCCGGCTGTTCATCTTCGATGATAATTGTTCGGATCATTTAAATCTTAGAAACTATTTTAGAAGTTGGTTTTCATGCCACAAAGGTACCAAGACACTAAGTTTCACCAAGGTATTTTAATTTTTTTGTGCAACTTAGTGTCTTGGAGATTTTGTGGCAACTTTTAAGACGAACCATGCCCTGGAATTCTAATCTCCACCGTTGTTCCGGCGCTATCTTCCGAAGTAATTTTCAGCAAATCCTTCCGCCGGTATTGTAGAAAGAGTCGCTCCGAAATATTATCCAGGGCATGCCCTGGTATTGGTAATTTTTTCAGTTTTTCCGGCGATATTCCGCAGCCGTTATCCGCGATTGAAATTGTTAGCCCATTGTTTGCTTCATTAACCTGAATTTGCAATTCCATTGGACGATCTTCTACTGGCCAGCCGTGGCGGATGGCATTTTCGATGATTGGCTGCATCAGTAAAACCGGTATTTTTTGAGCATCGTTATGAATCGTCTGCACCCAATCGATGCGTAATTTTTTACCGAATCTTGCTTTCAATAAGTTAAGATACTCGCGGGTAAATTCAATCTCTCGTTTTAACTCAATTGTTTCCTGCGCGGAATATTGAAATAAGTATCGCAAAATATTGCTGAGTTGAATCAAAAGCTGTTCAGCCTGCCCGGGATCCTTTTTTACCAGTGATACAATTGTGTTCAGAGAATTGAACAAAAAGTGCGGTTCAATTTGCGCTCGTAATGCCGCTAACTCCGCGCGTTCTAAAGCAAGTTGCTGGCGGTGCGTTTTCCAGCGAATTTCCACAAAACTCCCCACCATACTAATCAGCCCGATTAGAAAAAGCATGGCAAAAAACGGAATCAATACGTCGCGATTATTGCCCCAATAAGGTATAAAAACGCTGTCTTGGCTAAACGGCAGAGTTACCAGGTAAACCAATCCTTTCCAAAGATTATCGATAATTGTTTCTTGCACGGACTCGACAGGCATCAAAATAAGCGCCTGAAAAACCAGCCCCGTTAAATACGCAAAAGAAATTGCGATAGTATATAAAATTGTTTTCAGCGCCCATTGCTGCGCGATAGAAAATATGGCTAATTTTGCAGCAATAAACCGGTGAATGGTCCAGATCGCCGCAAAGAGCGATAGCGCATAAAAGTAGCCGATTAACAACGCCTGGGAAAGTAAATCGGTTTGTGCTAACAAAACAAACGTGAGAAAGGCGCCGAGAGCGATAACGGCGCCAATACTCACGAGTAATTTTTGCAGGGGTTTCATGCTGCTTGCGCACCATTCAATGTTTTCAGATTCCAGAGATAATTGATGAAACTTCCCATTCCAAAGCAAATAACCAACAGGCTAAACAATCCGCCAAGAAAGGGAATTTTGGTAATCATTAAAACCATGACAACACCTAATATTAATTGTAATAACAGGTGTTGCAGCGATCCTTCTTTTTGTACTGATTTTAGCAAATAATAGCCGACAAACAATGCTGTAAAGATGTAACTAAGATATAATAAAACCAGGTAGATAGCGAGTAGAATTAATCCAACCGGAATCGTTAAAATTAAAACACATAACACGACGATGGCAATTACCGGGAGTATGAAATACATCAGCCCAAAGCCCAGGTTCTTCGGAATGTTTTGGCCGGCAAATGTAAGATAGCCCTGAAAAAAATCTTTAAAGAAAAGAACCAGGATGAGACCGGCAACGAGCATCGAAATAAGCGACCAGTAAAAAAAGCCTCTTTGGAAAAATCGTCGATCTCTTTCTATCTCAATTTCGATATTTGCGGGAACGTGACCGGCTTTTTCTTCATTTAACTCGCTGGATAGTGTTAATCGAGTGCCGCCATCCGCCCGGTAGTTTGGGCCAAATTCGATGTCGCCGGTTTCCAGTACCACTTCATTTGCGATAATCCCATTAAGATACGTTTTTCCGGCGCCGCCTTTAATACTCCCGGTAATTTGGCCGCCTTCCATCGTTAGTTTACCGCTGCCAACATAAACATCACCGTTAATTTTGGCACGTTTGGTAATGATGATTTCTCCTCCGCATCCCAACACATCGCCATTTACTTCGCCATCGATCAATAAACTTCCGCAAAGTGCCAGCACACCATCTCCAACGCTGCCGTAAATTTCGACTTCACTGCCGCCAGCTAATAAATCGTCTTCTACTCCGCCTTTTACGGTTACGCGTTCACCACCGGCAAATACATCTCCGTCTACAAACCCGTAAATGTTGATGACTTGTCCCCCGGCAAATAAATCCGAACGTAGTGTGTCACCTTTTTCGATCTCAATTCTTTCATCGCCGCGATAATCCGAAGCCGGGGTTTGAAAGAATAGTGCAAGTACACATAAAAATAATCCCATAAGGTTGATGGATTTCATTTCAATCTCCTTTTCTTATTGGTTCGCTAACAATATAGCGGCTATTTCTATTTAAGAAAATAAAACCGCCCGAACGGTTGAATTTAGCGACCGGATGGTAATAATTGCTTCTGAACAGAATATTGATTGCAAAGAAGCATCCAATTCGGTTACTTCTCGTATGCTGGTTGGTTAATAATTGGTGGCAAATTTCAAAGATGTTATTAGAGGAAGCTTCGAAGGGGATGTTACGATATCAAAGTGAAATAAATGAAGTTTTACCGGTAAATGCCGATCAGCTAATTCGAATGCGGGTTTTTCTGCCGAGTCCTAGATTGACATATTTTGTAGAATCCTATACTGCTCTCGTGGCCGCTCAGCCGTTATCGGATTCCCGAAAATGGCACATCATGCCGGATAGTTCTGCGTATTTGAACTTTCACCTCTTAACAACTCAGATACAAGAAAACGGCAGCGGGGTTTTGGCATTAAAATCCCGCTTACGATTGGTTGGCCCTCGTTCAGTGTATACTGAAATAAACCG
>CAXHHS010000067.1:0-14850 GCA_964015645.1 uncultured bacterium | reverse complement strand
CGGTTAACCTGGTGATTACCGGCCAGGTTGAATTTACGGAGGCCATCGCGCTTGAGGCGGTTAAAAATGCGACGATCTTACACCGCCGCAGCGGAACAAACTTAGCGTTAACCTGGCACGGAGAGGATAATGGAAAAACCTTTTCTTTTACCAGCGAGACAATCAAACGCAGCGCTCAAGTGCAGCAGTTTATCTTAAAATTGGATAAAGACCCCCTGGAGATTTCCAAAGAATTCATCAAACCGTTAAATCTTTCTACCTTGCAGCAAATGGATGTTGTATCGCTAACCAAAGATGATGCCGGCGATCAGCCAGGCATCTCCGTCAAATTTTCCGATGACCTGGATGCTCGCCAGGATTTAACCGGTTTAGTTTCGACTGAACCGGCGGTTGAAATCAAATTGAAAACAGTGGGTGAAACGGTTTTTGTTAGCGGCGGGTTTGAGCACGGAAAAACATATACTCTGAAAATTAGCCAGGGCGTACGCAGCCGTTGGGGCGCTGCGATGAAAGATGCTTATGAATCCACCGTCGCTTTTGAGGAAATGAAGCCGCAGCTAAAGTTCGCCAACGACGGCGTTTATCTGCCTACCGCCAATGAACGTAAAGTTCGTTTTATGACCCTCAATTTACAGCAAGTGCGCATCGAAATCAAAAAAGTGTTCGAAAATAACCTGGGGTATTTTTTACAAACCGAACGGCTCAACAGCGCACAGAAAAGAAACCAACAATTTAGTAACCACTATGTCAACCGGGTTGGCGTTGTTGTCTACAGCGATTCGCTGGATATCGGCGATGTCCGCAACCGCTGGCTGCAGAATGAACTCGATCTCTCGCAAATGATTTCTCCGAATGACCGGGGATTGTACATCATTAATATCCGCTTTGAGCAACGCGATATGCTGTACGGCGACCCGGAGAATTTTGAGGAGAATCGCCGCAGCTATCGCTACAGCGGCGACTACAACTCCAATCCTTACTCCTATGGTTATATCAGGGCGCATGGAAATGTTTTTAAACCGATCATCATCAATGATATTGGATTGACTTACAAAAAAGCCCATAACCACCATCTTCTCTACGCCACCAATATTGATGACGCCAAGCCGCTAAGCGGCGTTTCGATTACGCTAAAAACTTATCAGAATCAAGATATTGAAACTCAAACCACCAACTCCGATGGATTTGTAGAATTCCAAACCGATGATGAATCAGTATTTTACGTGGAAGCGGAAAAAAATGGCCAGCGAGCGATCATTAAACCAAACGAAATGGGCTGGAATCTTTCCACATTTGATACTGACGGCGCAGAAGCCGCCCCGGATGGCGTTCGCGCATTTATTTATACCGAACGCGGCGTTTATCGACCCGGCGACGAAGTCAATATTTCCGTTATCGCCCGCAACCAGGATGATACGTTCCCCGAAGATCACCCGGTACATATGCAGATTTTTAATCCCAAAAATCAAAAAGCGTTCGACCAAACCCAACGCGAAGCCATCGATGGGTTTTACAACTTTACCTTTCAAAGCGGCCTGGACGATCCCACCGGCAACTGGCGAGCAGTGGTGAAAGCCGGTAGCCGCACATTTTATCACACGTTAAAAATTGAAACGGTCGCGCCCTTCCGCTTAAAAGTGAAACTGGAACCGGAAAAATCACCACTAACCGCGGCGGATAGTAAACTAAACCTCGAACTGAGCAGCACCTATTGGTTCGGCAACCCGGCAGCGGGATTAAACGCCGAGGTTTCCGTTGCCATACGGAAACAGGGAAAAACCTTTCCGCGCTTTAAAAACTTTACCTTTTCCAACGAAACAATGGATTTTCAAACCGTTGAGAGTACTATTTTCAACGGCAAATTAGATAACCAGGGCAAAGCGTCGATCAGTTGGGATTTGCCGTCATTCGAGAATTCGCCTTCCGCAATGGCTGCCAATGTTACTGCACGAGTTTTCGAAAAAGGTGGGCGCCCGAATTCGAATGTATTGCAGGTTCCCATCGATCCCTATGAGTTTTACGTTGGTCTGCAAAAACCGCAATTTAATTATGGTTACGCAAGGGTCGGTTCGGAAGTAGCTATTCCGGCAATTGTTGTTACTCCCGAAGGCCAGGCAGTTGCCGGGCGTCCGCTTACTTATCAAATTTATAAAGGGCTTCGCTATTGGTGGTGGGAATTCGACCGCCAGGATGAATATCGCTTGCGCTATAAATCGCATAACAGTACTTCCATTGTGGAAGAAGGAACCCTGGTTTCCCAGGGAACGCCGGCGCAAATCCGCTTTACGCCCCCGGATCGTGGTACCTATTTTATCGAAGTGCGCGACAACGATGGCGGCCACGCCGCCGGTTTTTTCATGAATGCCTATCGTTGGGGTGACGCTACCTCCGGCGGAGACAATGCCGGTGTATTGGCTTTGAAAACCGATAAAAATCAATACTTTAAGGGCGATGAAGCAATCGTTTCCTTCCCGGCACCAAAGGAGGGTAAAATTTTAGTCTCGATAGAAAAGGGGCACGATATTTTATCAACCCAATGGCTATCGCCTCCATCCGATGGGCGGGAAATGACCATTCCGGTTTCCATCAAAGCCAGTATGGCACCAACAACCTATGTTTCGGTTTCCATTATTCAACCGTATTCTCAAACGCTAAACGACCGGCCACTTCGCTTGTATGGCGTAATACCGTTAAATGTGGAAGACCGCGCCACTCGCCAAAGCCTCAGAATTAAAATGCCCGATGAACTGCGCTCGAAAGAAAAATTTAAAGTCGATGTTGAAACGACGAATGGCAAGCAAACCCAATTTACCCTTGCGGTAGTTGATGAAGGGTTGCTGGACATCACTCGCTTTCCCACGCCGAATCCCTGGTCGCATTTTTTCCAAAAACTACGATTGGGTGTGGAAACGTACGACCTGTATTCCTACATCATCGGCGCAAATAAAGGCGATGTGTTTCGCACCTTCTCCATTGGCGGGGGCGTTGCCGAAGCCTATCGCGAATCGCAATTGGATGACGGCAAAAAGAAGCGTTTTAAACCGGTGTCCATGTTTGAAGGGCCGCTGATGACGGATGAAGATGGTAAAGCGACAGTAGAGTTCGAAATGCCCAACTACGTCGGTTCCGTACGGGTGATGGCAGTAGCTGCCAACGGAAACAGCTACGGCCACGCTGAAAAAGCAGTGCCGGTAAAAACGGAGTTGATGGTCGTAGCATCGCTGCCGCGCGTGATTGGGCCGGAAGACCAATTTGCAGTTCCGGTAACCGTTTTTGCGATGGAAGATAATATCGGCGAGGTAGATGTCAGCATCGACCTGGAAGGCCCGTTGAAAAGCCAAAGCGCTGACTCGCAAAAAATATCCTTTAGCGATCCCGGCGACCGCGATGTGCAATTCTCCGTAAAAGCGGATTTAGCGATTGGCCCCTCCAAAATTACGATTACCGCCAAATCTGCCAATTATACCAGCACCTACGAAGCGGATATCAAAGTGCGGCCATCCTCTCCCCGCATTTATAGTTCCGAAACGCTCGGTATCGATCCCGGTAGCCAGGTGACGATGACGGTCCCCAACCGCGGAATTCCCGGCTCCAATTACGCTACCATTAACATTACACGACGGCCGAATTTAAACTTCTCCCACCAGATTTTGCGATTGGTTCGTTATCCCTACGGATGCATCGAACAAACCACCTCAGCAGTTTTTCCCCAATTGTATTTGAAAGATTTTTTCAAAGATCCCTCGATGCACCGTGATTTTAAAACACCGCAGGGAGTGGAAAAACAGATCGATGAAAATATCAATCGCGGCATCGAGCGTTTGCGAAGATTTCAAACGGCCTCCGGCGGGTTAAGCTATTGGCCGGGGCGTACGGAGACATCTCCCTGGGGAACGAATTATGCCGGGCATTTTATGATTGAGGCGAAAAAGCTCGGCTATCATGTGCCGGAAGACCTCTATCAAAACTGGCTGCGCTACACGCAGTCGAAGGCGACCAGTACCCGCGAGGATTTATTGACGCGCGTTTACCGGGTGTATTTGCTGGCCCTGGCTGGTAAGCCGCAAATGGGTGCAATGAATTTGTTGAAAGAAAATAACCTGAAGGATATGTCCGATACCGAGCTTTGGCTTTTGGGGGTGGCATACAAAATGGCTGGTGTCGATCGCACGGCACAAAATGTTGTTGCAAAGGCCGGGAGAACAGTGAAAGATTACAATGAGTTTGGCGGCACCTACG
This sequence comes from uncultured bacterium, assembly GCA_964015645.1. Classification (GTDB taxonomy): domain Bacteria; phylum Calditrichota; class Calditrichia; order RBG-13-44-9; family J075; genus CAXHHS01. The sequence continues at coordinate 10,611 of CAXHHS010000067.1, read as the reverse complement.
GCTCCGGTTTGCGCGATAAAGCCATCATCCTAGATATGCAAACAACTTTCGAAAATTGGGCCGCTGCCGATGAGATGGCAACGGAATTGTGTGAAGTGCTTTCATCGAATGATTGGTATTCCACTCAAACAACCGGGTATATGTTGCTGGCGGTTGGAAAATATCTCAAAGCCATCGAAGGCAACTCCGGGCAGCCGCCCCGGCTTGCCGGAAAAATTATCTTACCGGATGGCAACACGGTTGATTTCGATAGTGAAGAACGCACCTTTGTTGTAGAAATACTCAGCGACTTTGGCAAAGATGTTCGGGTTGAATTGGATACAAAATCCACCGTTAACCGCGGGTTCGCAACGCTGTCCTGGAATGGGATCCCTTTCAAAAGCGACGTAAAAACCGAAAACAATAAGCTGACCTTAAAGGTCGAATGGCTGAATGATGATGGTAATCCAATCAATCCTGCCAGTATTGCACAGGGCACAACCTTTTGGGGGCATTTTACGGTTGGGCACGAAGAATCCGGCTATCGAAGGATCGACGAAGTTGCCCTGGTGCAAGTTCTGCCTGCCGGTTGGGAGATTGAAAATACGCGCTTGAGCGGGGAAGATTTGCCCTTTTGGGCGCGCAAATTCAATCTCAACCACGAAGAATACCTCGACATCCGCGACGACCGGGTGATGTGGTTTTTCGACCTGGAAAGCCGGCGCTACCGGCGTTCCCGCCGGCGCAGCAACCAGAATAATCAACCGGGAGGATTCGACTTTCTGGTTAAACTAAACGCCGTTACCGTGGGAGAATACAACATGCCGCCCACGCTGGTTGAGGCGATGTATAACGACAAATACAAGGCAACACAGGCTGGTCAGAAAGTGGTGGTGAATGCGCGGTAAAAGTCGCAACAATCTGCTTGCGAAGCAAAGTACAACGGCTTATTTTAGGAGGGATTTAAAGAGGATCAAATGATGATTGATGACAAGCAACTCGAATTAAGCAGTCGGAGTAACAAATGACTTATAAAGAAATGCTTATTCAGGAAATAGAAAAAGCGCCTGATGAAGTATTAAGCGAAGTGCTTGATTTTATACGATTTCTTAAACAGAAAAGAAATTCCGATAAAATAGAAACACTAGTTGCCAGTGAATCTTCATTAAAAAAAGACTGGCTTCGACCAGAGGAAGACGAAGCATGGCAAGATTTGTAAAAGGTGATGTTGTCATAATTCCTTTTCCTTTTTCAGATTTAACCCAAGCAAAACGCCGGCCCGCCCTTGTATTAGCTCCTTTAAAAGGAGATGATTTAATCTTATGTCAAATAACCAGCCAACAGATCAAAGACTCATATTCAATTTCTTTGAATCATTCGGACTTTAATTCCGGAACTTTAAGACAACAAAGTAATATTCGACCAAATCGCATTTTTACCGCTGACAAGAAAATTGTGCTATATAAAATAGGCGACCTAAAACAAAGCAAAGTAGATGAAAGCATCTTGAAGATAATTGAGATCTTAAAAGGTGTTCCAAGAAAAGGCCTGAATTAAAAAAGGAGCCATTTCTGAATTTGAGCGACATCCAACCAGCCCTCCGGGATCGCAATCTTGACGGCTGGTTATTTTACGATTTTCGCAACCGCGATGAATTAGCGCTGAGAATCCTGGGATTGGATTTAAACAAATTTTGTTCCCGCCGCTGGTATTATTTTATTCCGGCAGAAGGCGAACCGGTTAAATTGGTGCATACCGTGGAATCCACCTTCCTGGATTCGCTGCCGGGCGAAAAGCTGATGTTCCTCTCCTGGAAGGAAATGCACTCGCAAATTAAAAAATTGTTAGGCAATCATAAAAAAATTGCCATGCACTATTCCCCGATGAACAACATTCCCTATACTTCGATGGTTGATGCCGGCACCATTGAGCTAATCCGCCACCTGGGGTACGAACCGGTTAGCGCCGCGGATTTGATCAATTTATTTGAAGCGGTTCTCGATGAAAAAGGCTTCGAAAGCCACCGCGACGCCGGCGAAATTGTGCTGAAAATTAAAGACGAAGCCTACGCCGAAATCAGCAGCGCCATCCGCGAAAACCGCGCGTTGAAGGAATACGAGCTTCAGCAATTTATCATAAAACGCTTTGATGAAGAGGGCCTTACCTGCGAAGATCATGGCCCCATTGTCGGAATCAACGAGCACCCCGCCGATCCCCATTTTGAGCCGAAGCCGGAAATTAGCTATATCTTTAAACCGGGCGATACCGTGCTGATCGACCTCTGGGCCAAGAAAAAAGAACCCGGCTCCATCTATTACGATGTCACCTGGTGCGGCTACGTCGGCGAAAATCCCCCACCAAAATATGTAGAGATTTTTAACACCGTGCGCGATGCTCGGAAAGCGGCAAAGCAGCTTGTGGTAGATGCCTTTGCCGCCGGCCGCACATGTTATGGCTGGGAAGTGGATGACGCCTGCCGCAATGTGATTACCGCCGCCGGTTACGGCGATTATTTTATCCATCGCACCGGCCACTCCATAGGCACCAACGTTCACGGCAATGGCGTGCACATCGACAATTTGGAAACCAAAGACGAGCGCCAGTTAATGCCGGGCATTTGTTTCTCCATCGAGCCGGGCATTTACCTGGAAGGCGAAATGGCCTGCCGCTCGGAAATCAATGTTTTTATTAAACTTGACGGCGAAGTGGTGGTCTGTGGCGATGAGCAGGAAGAGTTGATTTTGATAGGGGAGTGAGAAAATAGTTTGTGAGATCATCTTAACACCGGGTTTCAAGCTGATGAAAAAATGAACCGAATTTGATCTTTAAGAAACCGTTTTAACGGTTCCGTTCAAAGTCTTAAAGTAGAATTAGGTTGCAGTAACTTATGAGTTAATATTTTCCTCTCTTTGAGTACTTTATTTTTTGTGAATTTTGCATAAATAAAAATAAAAAGCATAACGAAAAGCCCACTAATCAATGGAATCCACCAGTGTTTAATATATTCTTGTCGAGTAAACTCCAAACTTGTGAAAAGGATGGAAGTCAAGATTTGAATCCCGTAAAACATCAATGGAATTCCATCTGTATAACTTTTCATTAGACTTTTTTCCCATTTATAAAACCCTTGATCTTTAAACGTTTGATTACCATTTATATCATAAATAGGGAAATCAAATTTTTCTTTTTTCAAGCATTCTTCGAATAAAATTTTAGTGTTAGTTGAGGGAAGAATATATTCTTCTTGAGATAAAAATTTTTGAATTTCTTTTTCTCTGATATTAAATATTCTATATCTTCGATTATATCGTGAATCAATAATTAAAAATAAAACAGGAATTATTACGCTAATTGCTAATATATTGGCGTTCTGAGCATTACCTTCTTTAATTGCTCCCAATCCTATACCAATGGCTGCCAACCATAAAGTTAGAGAAATTTGCCTGATCTTCCAGATTTTATCCACTACACTATTAACTTTTTGAGTTAAAATCGAAGTCTCATGCTTAAGAATTTCGAGCTTTATGTTTGCAATTTCCCGCTTATTCAAATTGGCTTCCTCTGTGGTTTACAAACTTGTTATTTTTTTTCTATGTGACTTGAGTGGTGGCCTTCTGCCCAGGGCTTAAGCACATCACCCAAGTCATATAGAAGCCAATCTATTTCATCAACAACAATTTCTGCGTTTTGATTTGCTGCTGCCAGGCAAGCGAGAGATAATAAACACCGCTGGCCTGGCTGACGGCCTCCCAACGCTTTTCGTGGATGCCGGCTTCGACAAATTCGCTGGCCAGGGTGGTTACCAACTGGCCCTGGGAATTGTAGATTGCCGCGGTCACGTGCCCGCTTTCCGGTACCTGGTAGCGAATAGTGGTGACCGGGTTAAAGGGGTTGGGGTAGTTGGGGAGAATGGCAAATGTTGCCGGTACTATCTCGTTTGTATCTTTAATATTGGCGCCAGTGCTTTTGGGTAGCCCGCTGTAGGCAATATAATCGGATTGCTTCACCCAAACCGCATAGCCGCGTGAGGGAGCGGAAACCCATACCCGGCCATCGGCATACACCTGGGTCGTTTGAGTGTTATCAAAAGCGTTTACCAGAACGGTGTTGGCCCAGTTGGAGAAGCCGCTTGGCGAACTATCCACCCACAACCCTTTGGTTTGCGAATCGTGATTGTTGATGACCACAATCGCTCCGTCGCGGGTTCCGTTACCCTGGCGGCGGGCGGCGTAAACATGGTAAGTATCGCCTGTGGGCCAGGGATTGCCCACTTCGCTCAACACCGTTAATGTACCGCCGAGGTAGTTTTTTCGCACAAAGATAAGTTTGTTGATATCCTCCTGTAATGAAGACGGCGCCGTAACTTGCTGAGTAGAATCGTGAGCGTCGATTTGGGTTACCCCGAAATAATGGGGATAGAACACACAGGGCCGACCTTCGTGGGTAAGGATGTAGGCATAGGCCATTTTATAATCTTTCGTCACCCATTTGTCGTGCTCTTTTCCGGTGTCGTGATTGTCTACAAAGGTGACGATGGAAGTACCGGGCAGGCCGTTGCCCTGGTCGTTGCGCACCATTCCGGCGTGGTTTAGCCCGCTCATGTCAAAGCTGCTCTGGTTGCCGTTACACATATTGCGTAAGCTGAATTTGAGGGGAAAATCAAAGCCATCGACATCAGCGCCATCGGTGGCGACATTGTTCACCCAATCGCGAATGCGGTAATCATCGCCCCAATATTCCCCCACGATAAAGCGCTGGCTGCCGTTTAACAAAGGCAGGTTGTTTACCCAATCGGCCACGAACGATTCCTGGAACCCGCGCACAAAATCCAGCCGGAAACCGTCGAATTCGATCTCATCAGCCATCCATTCGCCCCAATCCTTCAGGCGGGTTTGCACCGCTGTATCAAAGGTGTTGAGGTCATTGCCAAAGAATTTAGTGTTGGTGATGATCTCATCCGAGCCGGGAAATCCCAGCCAATCGGACTGATCCACCGGGTGAAAATTGCTGTAATTCCAGGTATAATTCTGCTCCCCGGTTCCGGTATGGGTTACATAGCTGATGCCGGTATTGGTATGCGCCTCCAATGTGGAATTGGCCAGGTTGCTGCCGTTATGCCATACTGCAACGGGATAAAACCCATTGGTTTGATCCGCCCAGGCCCATTCCCAGCCGTTGGAGTTATCCTCTCGCCGGGCGATGAGGCGGATTTCAATATCATGAGCCGAAGAGAGGGAAACTTTATATTCATCGATATCGGATTGATAATTGTTATGTCCCCGAACCGTTTGGCCGGAGCCGGGAAACACATTGTACTGCCCGCCACCATTATTCGGCTCGCTCTCCCAGGACGGTGTGCCATTTTCTCCCGCACCGGTCCAGTCGATAAACACATCATAACCGCGTTCGGTGTGGCTTGCTCCCCAATCCAGCAAGTACCCTTTAAGCTGGATGTAATAATCCCCCGCTGCGGCATTAGGGATTGTCCAGACGATTTCATTGGTGGGGTAAGCCTGGTACTGCTGGTTGTTACGATAGGCTTCGTCAAACACGTATTGTTTTACCGCCGGATTGGTTTCACTTTCACTTTCGCTGGTGTAAATGTGATTGAGAATAATATCGGCATATACTTCGATTTTGGGACTTTGGTGCATGGTGGAAATCATGCTTTCCAGCTCCGCGCGACTGCCGAAGCGCGTTTCCGTGGTGCCTTTTTGATTGTAATTCCCCAGGTCGTAATGATCGAAAATCCCGTAGCCCATATCGAAAATCCCGAAATTCCCTTTGGAAGGCGCCGGAACCCAGATACCGGTAAAACCGGCGTCCTTTAAGGTTGTCGATTGGGCGGCGAGAGTATCCCACCAGCTTCCGTTAAAATTTTGGTCATCTACCGGCACATCCCAATAAAATGCCTGCATCATCGCATCATTTTGGGCGTGACTGAGTGTGATGAAAGAACTCAGCAGGATTGCTGTTAGAATCTGACAAAATAAATAACGATAACGGTTACACATGTGTAGTCTCCTTTTTAATAAAAATGCAACTGTTGTATGAATTCCTAAACAAAATAGAAAATTACGGTTTGATATACAATACTATAGATTAAAAATGATTTTTTGGAATGCCGGTGAGCGGCGCTCTTGTGGGCTTTTGATAGTAGACAGAATGATTTTGGGCACAATGATTTTTTATAATTGAATGATTTTACTTAAGTTATTATGTCTCTATTATCCTTAATTCATCCTTTGAAAATAAAAGCGGCAAAATTAAATTGTCGGATAAAGGGGGGGGAAATACCAGCACCAATTCATTCACCGCTACATTATTCCTTTCCCACTCCCGAAATTTAAAATATAGGTGATTCCAATGGCCAATGAAGAACATCTTAAAATCCTTAATCAAGGTATAGAGGTCTGGAATAAGTGGCGTGAGGAAAATCCTGGTATTAAACCAAATCTCCGTAAGGCCAATCTCGTTAAAGCGGATATCAGGGATATCAGTGGAGCAAATCTCAGCAACGCGGATTTGAGCGGGGCGATTTTTGGTGAGGAAATTCACACCGAGATAGATCATATTATGCATATTTTTTTCAGTGGGGCAAACCTCAGCGAGGCAAATCTCAGCAAGGCAGATCTTAGTGAGACGATTCTTGGTGGGGTGAACCTCCATAAAGCGAATCTCTTTGGGGCGAAAATCGGCTTTGCAAATCTCGTCGAGGCGAGACTCGTCAGTGCAAACCTCACTGAGGCGGACCTCAGTGGAACGGACCTCGATAAGGCGTTTCTATTCAATGCGAATCTTAGTAGAGCGAATCTCAGCGAAGCGAACCTCAATGAGGCGAATCTCAGCAGGGCAAACCTCAGTCGAACGAATCTCAGCGGAGCAAATCTCAGTCGAGCGAATCTCAGCAGAGCAAATCTCAGAGATTTACCAGATATAGATAAGGTGGCATTTAGTGGCGCTGTTATTAATAGCGAGTTGGATTTTCCAATTACTAAAGGTAACAAACATATACAAGTCGGAATTAATGGTATCCGGAACCGTTTAAACGATACTGCGGCACTTATGATCATGACTCCCCCGGGGGATTCTATGCAGGGTTCCAATCCTGATGCGGTTATAGCAAGTTTAAAACGAGGCCAAAAACTGCATAGTATATCATTTGGCCTGACGGCAACATTTGTTCTTATTTCCATCCTTGGGTCTATTGATCCTATCGTAATATTCGGAGTAAAAATTCCCCCGGAATCATTTGCCTTGTTTAGTATGCCAATTTCTATCGGTTTGTTAAGCCTGGTTAGTTCCTTTATGACTGATGCTTTGCAAGGCGCTCAATATTTAAACGATCGCAAATCCGCCATGAGTGTGGGAAACTTTCCCTGGGCCTTAAGCAAATATGCGGTCAGAAGTTGGGTTAGTAAAACTCAATCTTTAATTACGCGCTTTGTGATGAGTTCTCATCCCTTGGTGTATCCCATATTTTACTTTTTTGGGGAAGAAAGTTTGAAAACACTGAATCACTGGCTATTCTTTGGGTTGTTAATTCCCTTATTGGGGTTCAGTACCTCGGTCTTTGTTCTCTCGCAAAAATTCCAAAAACCGATTTTATTCGACCGCCAAACGGAAGAAGAAAATGAACGATTGGAAGAAGATCGCAAGAATGAGTTGAAGAACCTTACGGCAGCGGTTGGAGAGCAAACTTCAAAAATCTCTGAGCTGATCGAATTGCTTAAACCTGGGGAGAAAGAGAACGGTGAGACAGATGAAGGATCAAAATAGACCGAGTGGTTCTAATAATTGTCGAATAGTAAATAAGATCAGAAATTTAACGAATGAACAATCCCATCTCAAAAACCACTGGCGAGTGACTTTTATCGTTCGTTTTTAACATTAACTCGATTTGCCAGTTTCCACCGCGCAAATCCTGGGGTATTTCCACTATCGATTGATAGACATTCTTTCGCAATTCCTGTCGATGATCTTCCAAATAAACCAGGTAGGTCATTTCCGTCGCCGGATCGATGAAATTCATAGAAAGCGAGGTTTGCGGCGATAGCTCATACTTGATCGCTAATTTTTGATATGGCTCCTGAATCGGCTGCGAAACCCAGCGGCCGCTCGCCTCAAATTGCGGTTTTGTGTAGGCGGCGCCAATTTGCCATTGACCAGCACCGGCGCAGTAATACAGATACATCCGCCCATCGGAATAGAAGAGTGTTGGGCGCATCAGCTGCTGTTTTTCCCATCTTGAATTCGGAAGCAGCACATCCTGGAAATTGCTCCAGCGGACGCCATCGGGAGAGTCTGTGGAAACGATTTTGGTGATTTTTCGGGTTCCCTCCACGTTCAGTTTCACAAAATACATGCGATAATTTTCGCCATTGTAAATCACCGCCGGTGAAATAACACCGGGAAACTGGGTCAATACCGGGCCGCTGCCAACTTTTTCCCAGCGAATACCATCTTTCGATTCCGCTAACCCAATGGATGCCAGCGGCCCCTGGAAGCCGGTATACCACATTTTGTATTTTCGCATTTTCGGAAAGTAAAGGATATCGCCGTAGACATTGCCGGTAAAATCCCAGGCTGTGGTATCTATTTCCACCAGTGGTAATTTGCGAGGCGCACGCCAGCTTCCCGTGCCTATTTTTTCAGCATATCCCCATTTAAAGGTGGTTTCTTCATCAGAATCATTCCCATTGTAAAATAGTTGCCAAAAGTTTCGCTGGAAAAACACCACCGGTGCAATTTGATGATAGGCATCCCAGGTTCCCGCACTGCCGCTAAAGATTTTTCCTCGTTTTACCCAGGACCAGCCGCTTTTATCCTGCACGGCATAACCGATGTGGTAGCGGTCATCATTATCCCCGGCGTAAAAGAGCATAATGGAATCCGCCGTTACCAGAACAAAGGGATCGGCAACATCCCTGCTATCCCACCTGCCGCGCGATGGTTGCAACACCGGGTTTTTGGGAAGTTTGGTAAATTGGCTGCCAATTTGATGGCGGAGCATCATCGCAGGATAAAAAGAATAACAATCGATATTGTTGGAAAGGGCAGGGGAGTGGAAGGGAAGTTGGGCTTCCTGCGCCTGGGAAGTAAACATTAAAACATGGAAAATGAAAATCAGAAACGGGATGGAAAATTTGAATGATTTCAAAAGCTGCCTTTATTTTTCTCAAATTAAGTTTTAAAAGTGGAAAATTTAATTCTAAGCGGTTCTTTAAGGCAGCTTTAACGCACATTTATCGATTATTGATTTTCAGCGTCTTTTGGTGCAGCTTGAGTAACGGGCATTGTAAAAATAGAGTCTTCGATATTAGGGTTGGTAGTAATGGCGTTGATTTCAAAAACCCGGTGCCGGGTGCCAAATTCTTGCTCTACATAATAAGGCATTAAAACGCCACCAGTTTCCCGGAAATCATCAAAATACATCACTAAATTAACCTTGCGGCCAAAGTCGTAGGTTTCTCCCTCCATTTTTATTTCCAGGAAAGAAGCGCTGTCGATGTACCAGGTTTCCTCAACATTATTTTGATGTGTTACTTTCAGCTTGTAACATTCCTGGCCGTCTACATCGCCCTTTTCTAATAGCTCCACGGCAATATCCTTTTCCCGGTAATTCCAAAAAACATTGTCAAACTCTTTTTCCCGCAGCGTTACCAGGCTGTCGGGCGCAGGAATCGATGTTGCATCGGTCTCGCCGTACCAGGGATTAATCCACCAGGCGCTTTCGCCATCAAAGGTGCAGGTAACCGGCTTGGAGCTGAGAAAATGTTCAAAGCGGTAAAAGCCCGGGCGTTTTCTATGAATTGTAAATGGGTGCGGTGTACTGAAGCTGGTATAGGTTCCTTCCATTTTCAGGCTTTTCACTGCTTGCCAATTTTCTACGCCGCCTCGCGCTTCAATATTCTTTTGAATAACCTCATCCAGCGTTTGGGAATTGGCAGCAAAAGTAAAGATTAAAGCGAGAGCAACAGTATAAAAACCCTTAACCATTTTTAACTCCATAAAATTTGTTCATTGCAAATCCGTGGCTAAAAAATTATGTCAAATTTCGAAAGATAGCTCTATTTTCTGAGATCGTAACACGCCATTTCTGCCAGATTCCGCAAATACACTTTGCCGCCCACGACTGTTGGCATCGTCCAGGATTTTCCGATTAATGCCTGAAAAGCGCTAATCTCGTTGTATCTTTCCGGCGAGGCTTCTGCCAAAACCAGCTTTCCTTTATCACTTAAAATAACCAGGCGGCCATCGGCTAATACCAGCGATCCTTTACCCAATCCGCGTTTTGCCCATTGTGGTTTTCCGGTTACGGCATCGATACACTTTAGCGTGGCATTGCTAAATCCGTAAAGATAGCCATTGTGGTAAATCGAGCTATTAAAATGATTTTTAAGTGTTGGGCGCGACCAAATTTCCTTCGCGCTAAACCCACCGCTTTCATCTTGAAGAACTTGAAAAAGTGTTCCGTTCTCATTGGATGAAGAAATGAAGATTTTATCTTGTTCAACCACAACCGGCATGGCAATAACAATACCGGAAGATTCATGCTGCCAAATCACATCCCCGGCGGGAGATAGGGCAAAAACATGTGATTTTAAAGAGGTATCCCGGCGGAAAAAATTG
>CAXHHS010000066.1:0-14875 GCA_964015645.1 uncultured bacterium | reverse complement strand
ATGCAATGGAGTCTCGTGGGCTCGGAGATGTGTATAAGAGACAGATCTTGTTCTTTATTTTTCAGAAATTCCGAAGCAGAAAGCACGATACGTTTATTTTCTTTATCGAATTCGATCACCTTCAGCGGCAGTTCATCACCAACTTTAAAATGATCCGCGGCGCGTTTAATGTTCTCTTTGCCCAATTGGTTCAGTGGAACAAAGGCATCAACGCCTAACGGTAAACCAACGATTACGCCTTTATCGATCAGGCGAACAATTTTACCGTTGGTTTCGGTTCCGTTGCCATAGGCTTCTTCGAACGTATCCCAGGGGTTTGGTTCTACTTGTTTGTGTCCCAGGGCGATTCGTCTTTCATCTTTGTTGATGTCGAGAACGATTACCTGGATTTCTTCTCCCTTACGGATAACTTCACTGGGATGGCGAATCTTGCGAGTCCAGGAGAGATCAGAAATATGGACAAGACCATCAACGCCTTCTTCCAATTCTACGAAAGCGCCAAAGGGAGTCAGGTTGCGTACTGATCCGTGATGTTTGCTTCCGATGGGATATTTATCTTCAATATTTTCCCAGGGATCCGGCGTAAGTTGTTTAAGCCCGAGGGAAATTTTGCGATCACCCGGTTCAATGCTCAGGAGAACGGCTTCAACATTATCGCCTTCTTTTAAAAGTTGGGCCGGGTTTTTGATGTGATGCGACCAGCTCATTTCGGAAACGTGGATCAAACCTTCGATACCATGTTCCAGCTCGATAAATGCGCCATAATCCGTTAAGCTAACAACTTTTCCTTTAACTTTTGAACCGATGGGAAATCGTTCTGCGATATTTTCCCAGGGATGTGGTTTCAATTGTTTTAAGCCCAGGGAAATACGGGATTTTTCCTGGTCAAAATCGAGGATCATAACATCGATTTCCTGGTCTAATTTGACCAGTTCGCTGGGATGTTTAACGCGTCCCCAGGAAAGGTCTGTAATGTGTAACAATCCGTCAACACCACCGAGATCGATAAAGACACCGAAGTCGGTAATATTTTTGACAATACCCCGGCGCACCTGGCCTTTTTCCAGCGTTTCCAGGATTTGCGAGCGTTTGCTCTCCAACTCTTTTTCGATAATTGAGCGGCGGGAAACAACGATGTTTTTGCGAAGGGCATTTACTTTTACAATTTTCAAATCCAGGGTTTGGCTGACAAAGGCATCAAAGTCGCGGATGGGTTTAACATCAACTTGTGATCCGGGGAGAAAGGCATCGACGCCATCGAGGTCGACTACAAAACCGCCTTTAATTCGGCGTACAATTCGTCCCTGGATAACTTCTCCGCTTTCGTGAATGTTCATCAAGCGATCCCAGGTGCGCAAAAAGTAAACTTTTTTGCGAGACACCAAAACATTGCCATCTTTATCTTCAGGAGATTCCAAAAATAGTTCGACTTCATCACCAACTTTGAATTTATCAATATCAATAAATTCTTCCAGCGGAATGATTCCTTCGCTTTTAAAGCCAAGATCAACGATAGCGTGGGTTGAACCGATTTCTAAAATATTCCCGGTGACGATATCTTCTTCTTTGAATTTCTCAAAACTTTTTTCATAGAGACTTTTTAACTCGCTTTGATCTTCTTCTTGAGAAGCCATAAAGTTGTCTATATCTTCCAGCTTTATAACTTGTCCCGGTTGAAATGTGGTTTCGGAATTTGAATCTGAATTGGCTTCCGAGCTTGCCTCGGAATTTGTTTTATTGCTTACTGCTTCTGTTTGTTCTTCCTTGTTGTTGGCTGCTTCAGGTTCGGCAGCCGCGGGGGTTTCAGCCTGGACATCCGTTGTTTCAAGCTGGTCTTGTTTAACATCGCTCATTTAGTTAGTTCCTTTCAGTTTAACTCTGGCCTTCCCTTAGTGGGAATTGACAAACACTAAACTTAATGGGGCTAAGCTGTATATCAAAACGTTTTTTTATTTACGAAGCAAATGAGGCGATTAATTACAGTCTTTTAAAGGGTAGGGAAATTTGATGGCTAAATGGCCAGATGGCTGTGATTCGCGAAACAACCATTCAACCATTTATGCTAATGCAACAATATCATTTTTTTGATAAGAGAAATTTCTTTTGCTTTCAATTCATAAAAATAAATACCGCTGGGAAGCTGCTGGCCGAAATCGTTAATAGCGTGCCAGTTAATTTGATAGTCGCCCGGCGGCAGCTGTTCATCAACCAACGTACGAATTGCTTGTCCCAAAGCATTATAAACAATCAGCCGGGTATGAGTATGTTCCGGTATACTAAACGAAATAGTCGTTTGCGGATTAAAGGGGTTCGGATAGTTTTGGAACAGCGTTAAATCTTGCGGTACCGACTCCGAATTACCGGCAACTAACGATTCGTCAACAACTGCGATATGCAATGGTATGTTCACAATCGATTTATTCGGGTCGTTCGACTCGATGCGGAGGTCAATTTGATAATCACCCTTCGGCATTTCCCGTGTTACCACTTGCAGATAAATTGTCTTATCCTCTCCTTTGGAAATGGTGCCGCTCTCCGGAATTGTGTTTATCCAGCCTGCGCGATTTAACAACAGGGAGAAATCGTTTTGAATTTGATTAGATTCGAATTGTAACGACTCATCTTCGAGATTACGCCTCCAGGTATAACCAAAAGTATTTTTTTCTGTTTGATTTTCCTTTTTTTCAACCGCGCGCTCGTTGGATAAATGGGCTGTATATTCTAATTCCCCGGCGCCGTTATTTTTGATTGGCAACTGTATTTCGATAGAATCCGTCGATTGCAGAACAATCGATATAGAATCCTGCATCGTACTAAAGTTTGGCGTTAACACCCCGGCACCGGATAACTGAATTTGATATTCGGGATTCCTGGGGTCGTTTGTTAAAATTGCTAGCGTGTCGCTGTATTGAATTGGTTCCGAGGGCAAAAAATAAACATCGATGAACTTTTGCTGGTTTGGTGCAACAACCAATTGGTTTACTGCAACTTGGAATGCCGCTGTCGTGGTTTTAAATCGAAAAACTTTAAGAGTATCCTGCCCATGATTGTAGATCGCAAGCGATTGTTTATTTTTGTTATTTACAAAATTATTTTCAAATTTAAGATCAACCCGGCTCGCAACAATGCTGGCACCGGAGCGAACTTCCAATTTAAACGGATGCTGCCAATGATTTCCATCCTCAGTAAAAATATCAACATCCAGCAATACACTCGTATTTTTGATAATACAGGCATTCGCTTTTAAAACAAATCTCGGTGTATTTACAGCCGCTCCGGCAGCAATCTTTTCTACAAAAGCGCTATCCTGTAAAATGCTTATACCAGGGTTTTTACTGGAAATAGCAACACGGGTATTTCCAACGGATGTAGTACCGAGATTTTCTATTTGTAAATTTAGACCAACGGTTTCGCTCGCTTCAAAAACGCCGTTAAAGTTGCTCAACGTATCGACAATCCAGGATTTTGTCGCCATCAAATAAGGCCCATCTGCCGGAATTAAGTTGGCCTCCACAGCATCGAGATCAAACCCGGCGTTTGATGTGCCGGTAAAACCATCGCCATCATCTTCAATACGCACATACCGAATTTCCTTCAACTCGATGGCGGACAAATCAAACTCCGCTGTTCCCTTTCCACTGCCCAGCAAATGCCATTCGTCAAATACCGCCTGGGCAACTTTTACAACATAACCTTCTTTAGCGTTGCTCCCTTCAAAAATGCGAAGATCGTTTCCGGTTAAATCAAAAATGGATTGTCCCATATCTAAGGTTATCCAACCGTTTCTCCCCAGGGAATACGCCCGGCGATCCGGAATGGAAAGCGCGCGATAGGTTAAACCGTCATCAGAAAAATTGTTACCGGGAATTCGGCAGGCGACAACCTGGTGGGCAAAAGTACCCAATTCGCGTCTCATTTGAAAGTTTATCGCTGTTGCGCCGGTGTCGCTAACAACAATATTTTTGACAGCAGCGGTTTCATAGCCATTTGCAGTTACTTTTATCGTATAGTTACCAGGCAACAGTAATCTATGAAAATCAGCGGTTTGGGGATTGTTGTACACCGGCCAATATTCGGTGTTTTGATCTTTTATCCAAAGTGTTGCTTTTACCGGTTTACCGGTTTGCGAGTCAGTTATTTTACCCCGAATGCCTTGATTCGCCATTTCGACTAAATACAGCATGGCAGACCGGTTTCTTTTATAATAGAATTCAATATCAGAAGATGGCGGCGCTTTATTTTCGGAAACTTCCATTGTCCATCCCATTGCGCCATAAATACCGTAATAACTATCCTTTGCGCTGCCATTGATGGGATACAAGCGCTTAAATCCATTACCAAATTTTAAGCCGGAATATTTTGATTCATCCGCATAACCAGCAGCCAAAAAATCAATTATACGATGATCCGGGGATGTGTTAGGCCGGTAACTCCAGGGATAGGAAATCATTTCCATTCCGGCGTGTACAGATTGGATGATGACGAATTGCCGCTCTTGCATCCACTTAAAAACCGCCCGGGTTTCCGGCTGAGAATAGGGGCTTGTACTGTTTCCCCAGGCATCCCACATGTATCCCCAATCGCGATTTAAATCGACGTAATTAGCATTACGGCGCGTGAGTACTTGCCGCCCGTCGGGATTTGCAAAGGGAAAAATCCAGATTTCTCGCTGGTTAACCAGTTTCGTGATTTTATCATTGCGTTGATAATTTTCACACAACTCTTTCGCCAAGCGAATTAAAATTTCTGCGCTCAGAATTTCATCGCCGTGATGGCAGCCATCAAAACCAATCTCCGGCTCATTTTCATCGACTTCTACATTATCGCTTATCTTTACAGCATAAAGCTGGCGATTTTGAACGCTATAACCGTAAATCACCTTTTTAATGATGCCAGGGTATGTGGCTGTTAACTGATCAACCAATTCGAGAGCTGAGTAATAATCATAATACCCGATTAAAGCGGGGCTGTTAAGCAATTGGCGAGAGTATGCTGCCATATCGGGAATAATAATTTCCGGCTGATAACCGGATTGGCGTAAAATTTTTAATTCTTGAGGGGTTACATAGAGATACATTGCAGGAAATTGGATATGATCGATTTCGATTCCCAATTCCGCTATTTCCTGAATCGATTCCGGCGGAACATTGTCGAGTTTTACCTTCATTTCGCCGGGACGCCAGGTAGCGGAATTAAGATATGTTAGCGCAAGCAGAATCAGGATAAGAAGTAACGGCTTATATTTCATCAAGTCCTTTCGATACTGCCAATCTCGGGGGTTGACTAAAAATAAGCGTATGATTTAAGCATTTATCGGAAAGTAGGCATTGACGAAAATCAATTTTCTTTATTTTATCAATCAGAATTACATTTCAATTTGCTTTTTAGAGTTATTTGTAATAACCGAGTTAATAGATTTCCATACAGGCGATCTTTTCGTCTGAGATAAACGTGCTAATTTCTTGAGTGTATTTACGAAGTAACATATTGATGAAAGTTGTTGGTTGATTTCCACAGCGCAACCAGACGATTTTAGGTGGTGCGCCTCTTAAAAGACTCAATTCATAAAAATCCGCATCCTGGGTTACAATCACAAAACCATGCTTCAGAGCATATTCCCATATTCCGATATCTTCAGTGCGATCCAATCCTAACAAACGCACTTGCTGAGAGTCAGGATAGAGATCTTTTAAAAGATCGCACAACCGGTAACTTAAGTTTTGATCGAACAGAAGCTTCATCCGGTCACAATTCGGGCTTTATTATGGCGATCAGCAGCAAACGCCAAGCTGGCACGAATATCTTCTTCATTGAGTTCCGGAAAATCACTTATAATTTCTTTGTGACTCATCCCGGCTGATAACCAACCTAAAATATCCCCAACAGTAATACGCATTCCGCGAATACAAGGTTTACCGCCTCTTTTGCCAGGTTCAATAGTGATAATGTTTTGATAATCTTGCATTTCATTCCTCCTGATACAGGTTTTATTATGTTAAAAATAACACTCGGATGCAAGAAAAATTAGCTGCTTGAGTCGCTAATTTTAATTCAATGATTTTAATAAATTTTTAATATCTCTTTCCCTAGTATTTAAACGGAATAAACGGCCAGGTGATGTTATAAATTTCCCGGCGCATTTTAGTGAGTTTTTCGACCTCAGCCGGTGGGAGTTCGCGAACCTGCCCAATTTGCAGGGCCGCGACATACGATTTCGCGGAATGCTCCATCATTTCCAGTTTAAAATAGGCTTCCTTAAGCGTTTTGCCAACGGTAAGACTGCCGTGATGATCCAAAAGAATACAATCGGTTTGCGCAATATACGGGCGAATCGATTCCGGCACCTGCGGCGTGGAAGGGCGGGCATAGGATGCAACCGGAATTTTGCCCAGCAGCAACACATTTTCTGCCAGGATGGGACGATCCAATCCTTTACCAGCTAGCATCAGCGCAATGCAATTGGGGGGGTGAGCATGCACCACCGCTTGCGCATCCCGTCGCTGGCGATACACTTCCAGGTGCATTAAAATTTCGGAAGATGACCGGCCTTTGCCTTCCAGGTGATTTCCCTGGATGTCGATAATCACCGGATCATCCAAACTCATATCACCTTTACAAAGGCCGCTTGGGGTTGCCAAAATACGCTCATCGTCCAATCGCACGCTAATGTTGCCATCTGACGCAGCGATCAAATTATGCTCGTACATCTTTTTACCAGTAGAAATGATTTCTTGCCTAAACGCCAGGTTGTTCATCTTTATCCTTTTTCCTTACCCCTTTAAATTTGCCACAACTTCGATTAATCGATCTATCTCATCTTTCGTGTTATAATGCGCGGCACCAACGCGCAGCATTCCACCTTTTTCTTTCAGTCCAAGAAAATCAATCACTTCCACTGCATAATAATGGCCATGCCATACGAAAATATTCTCCTCTGCCAATCGTTTTGAAATTTGTTGCGGCGCTACTCCCTCCATAGTAAAGGAAATTGTCGGCACACGATCATCCAATTGTTTGCGATCGGTAATCCCGTGAATTTTAACACCGGGAATTGCCTGCAAACCGTCGATCAAATGCGCGCTTAAATTTTTTTCATAAGATTTGATTGCAGCCATGGCTGAATGCAATCGCTTTTTTCGCCCTTCAAAATGAGAGAATTGGTGCTGAAAATCCAGTGCCATTGTATTGCCAATCCAGGCGAGGTATTCCAGGGCGCCAAGTGTTCCGGCCTGGCCTTCGTGCGATTGGGTACCGGTTTCGAAACGTCCCGGCAATTTATCGCCAACAGGGCGGACTCGGTAGGCAGGCAATTTTTTTAGCAATGCTTCCCGGCCCCATAATACTCCCTGGTGGCCGCCGAAAAATTTGTAAACAGAACAAGCTAAAAAATCGCAGCCAATTGCTTGAATATCCGTTGGCCCGTGCGGCACATATTGCACAGCGTCGATGTACGACAATGCCCCGGCAGCCCGCGCCAATTCACAAATTTTTGTGACATCATTGATTGTTCCGATGGCATTGCTGGCGTAATTGACTGCGACAAGACAGGTCTTCGCGCCCAAAAGTGATTTTAATTCGCCCAGGTTGAAACGGTAAGTTTCCCGGTCGAATGACAACCATTTTATCTTCAACTCGCGATCTTTTGCGATTTGCATCCAGGGATAAACATTGGCATCGTGATCCATTCGGCTGAGAATAATTTCATCCCCGGGATGAAACCAGTGTGCTAAAGATCGAGAAATTGCATACGTCAGGGTGGTCATGTTGGGGCCGAAAACAATTTCATTCGCTGATGGCGCATTCAAAAAATCCGCCATCGCTTGATGCGCTTCATCCAAAATGGCATCCGATTCTCGCGAAGTACGAAAATCACCACCGCCATTGGCGTTGGAGTGGATCATGTACCGGCTCATCCGATCCAGGACTTGTTGCGGAACCTGGGTTCCGGCCGGATTGTCGAGATAAACCCGGGGAATGCCATTATCTTCCAGCGAAAGCGCCGGAAACTGTTCACGAGTTTTGTTAATATTCAAAGGCATCGAGAAGCTTTCTAATTTTCATTTAACTTAAACGGCTGGTTGTTTTCTTTCACCGATTTAATTAAACCATCTTTCAAATTCCATAGTTTTTGAGATAATGAGACGTGATAAATATGCGGATTCACCAATCGCCGGATACCGGGGTCGAGGCGTTCCACATCCGTTTTCCTCAATTGGCGCATTTCTTCAATGGTCGATTTTTCTGATATTCGTTTGCCGTCTGCTAAAACATCTACCAGCAACGGCTCGATTTTGGAAATTTGATGTTCCTTTAAAATACGTCGTTTTCCCGGGTCCGGGCTGTGGAGCAAAATCTTTTTCATTTTTTGCGGCTCTTCTCCTTTTAAACCGATTAAATCGGCGGTAGCACTTCCGCGTTGATCATAAATGCGCCAGACATCTTTATAACCGGGATTGGGCGTTTTTAAGGGGGTTTCGGATATTTTGATGGCCGGTATCCAATTTCCGTTATCTTTTAATGCAACCAATTTGAAAACCCCGCCGAGGCTGGAAGCGCCATGCGAGGTGATCAATCTTGTACCGACACCGTAAGCCAATCGTTTTAACAGGCGATCCGCATCCACGCCGTATCGGGATGCTTCTTCTTTAATTTGGGTAATAATGTGCCAGATGACCATTTCATCCAGGGTGTGGGATAAAACGATGGAGGTATTCGGAAAACCGGCCGTATCGAGCATTTGAGCGACCTGGATACTCAGGTATGCCAAATCCCCGGAATCCAACCGCACACCCACCGGTTGATGCCCTTTTTTTTGCAATTCTTCAAATACTTTAATGGCATTCGGCACCCCGCTTTCCAGGGTATTGATCGTATCGACCAGCAAAACGCAATCATCAGGATAAACACTGGCGTAGGCCCGAAATGCGTCTATCTCGCTGCCGCCAAGGGCCATAAATGCCTGGATCATACTATGGGCAAGCGTTCCCTTGGGCGAAAACCCCAACACATGGGAAATACCGACATTCGAGGTAAAATCCGCCCCGCCGATGAGCGCTGCCCGCGCGCCGGCATTTCCGCCGCGACCATGCGCCCGCCGTAACCCAAATTCCAGCAATAATTGGCCATGAGCGCTTTCATAAATTCGGGCAGCTTTTGTTGCAATCAGGGTTTGAAAGTTGAGATGGTTTAAAAGCGATGTTTCCAAAATTTGCGCAACCGCCAACGGGCCGCAGACCACAGTCAACGGAACCATGGGATGCACCACCCGCCCTTCCGGTATCGCTCGTAAATGAATACGCTCGAAGTTAAAATCCGTTTTTAACCAATTCAGAAAAACATCTTCAAAAAGCCGTTTGCCAGCACGATTTTTCTGGCGACGAAGAAATTCGATATCGGTTTCCCGGAAGTGTACTTCATTCATCCAATCCAGCAGCCACTCCAAACCGGCATTGATGCAATACCCGGCCTTGTGCCCGCCATAATCCGGGTACTTGCGAAAAAAATGATCGAACTGCGCCTCTTTTTCATGCAGCCCCATCCGAAAATAGACCTGCCCCATCGTAAGTTGGTATTGATCGGTAAACAAAATGCCTTCGGCGGTTTTGCGATCATGCGGATGCAATGTTTACTCCCCGGTTAAATTTAGCGGCGAAGCGAAATTGACGAATGAAAGCCCCGGAATAATGGAATTTTGCAACAATGGATTATTGATACGGTACGACTCCATTCCCCATTATCCCGGCTTTTCAAATATTTTATTTTTCAAAATCCTCTACACAATTCCCGGCCAGCTTTCCACGGGGTCGGTTGAGCGTACTACGTGCATACCGGCGTTTTTAAACCTTTCAAAAGCGGCGTCAGCATCATCCGTATAATCAATCACATTGGGGATGACTACAGGAGAGGAACAATCTTCCAGTAAATAAATTTTTTCAACCAATTGCGGATTAAACTTCAGAATGCTATTTAATAAATCTGCAATAGTCCAGGCTACGCAGTGGCTTTTTGCCTGCCCGGCAATGATAATGGCATCGAATTCGAATAATCGTTTTAATAACCCTTCATTTTTATCAACCAGCGGTTTTCCATCGGGGCCAATCCCGACTTCCGGCCCTAAAACCGAATAATGCTCCGTAAGGGGATGATGGCCCTTAATTTGAATTTGCGGCTGGCTGTAACGGGAAATTGTGTGATAAAAAATAGCCTCTTCAACCGATGCCACCAAAGCGTGCCCAATGCTGCCAAGCATTGCGTGATAGGGCCAAATCGTTAAATCGTATTTTCCGCTGGATTTCAATTTCTTTGTATAATGATGTAAGTGGCGCTGAATATAATCCGGGCTGTGGCCAATATTCTGGCAAAGCGTTTCATTAAATTTCCAGCGGCCTTCCGAAATATCGTCTTCCGTAATTAATGAAAACGGTGAAGGGTGTTCGCCACTTTCATTCGTAAAAAAAATCCCATGGAAAATTTGTATTGCCTGGTGCGTATCCATCGTGGGCACAATTTGCGTTATGTGCGAAAGATTTCGATAGATAAATTCGCACAGGCGGCGGTTATCATCAACTGCACCGGTTCCGTTGCGCCCGCCGACATATAATTCGTATCCCGGAATACAGAACGTATTTTGAACATCAACCGGCATCAAACAAGTTTTAAATGTATCCTCGGAAGCCGGCCGAATGCTAAATTCCCGCGCCCATTTCTGGGCCGAAATCGCCAGCGGTTCATAATCAACTTTCCAAACCTCCCCAACTTTATCACTTTGAAAATGGGGTGGAATCGGTAATTCTTTCAATTGCATTTTAAAAGCCTCCCAAATTTGCACATTATATATTCAACCTCTCCAAATATATTCAGACTCTCCAAACATCCTTATCCCTCGCAAGAATTTAGATGATTTGAGTAAAATAAAAAAGTATCGATTTATTTGGCTTCTTCAAAAAAGTTTTGAAGAATATCATGCGAAGCATAAATAAAAAAAGGCCGATTCGAAAAACGTGAATCGGCCTTTTTTGGTGGAGACGCCGGGAGTCGAACCCGGGTCCGAACAGGAGCCTGATGGTACATCTACATGCTTATCCGAACGATTAATTTAACCACCGTTTGGCAGCTCGGCAAGCCTCACGATGGCGATCCCGGAAGAATCAGATCCGCAAAACCCGGGCAACTTTGCAAACCGTCCTGTTATTAGCGACGTCCTTCTACACCCCAAACAGGCATGGGCTGTAGAGGACGGGTTACCTAATTACTTAGGCAGCCATTGCGTAATCATAATCGGCATTTAAACCGTGTTTCACTAATTACGGGGTAGTGAACATCCCGGCATGCCGTTCCACCCTTCTTCTCTGCTCGTCGATACCATTTCGTCCCCATAAAAGTAAGCTCCTGATTCGCGGTTGTTACATCCGGTCATCAGGAGCTAAACCACAGAGGTGACTCGCCAGGCAGTTAGTTGGGGGAAAACTGCTGCCAGGCTTCTCCCGAAAACCGGGATCCGCCACTCCCTGCCGTACCAGACCGGCGGGTGGGGGGAACACCCTAATTGGCCGGGTACTGTGTACCCCCGCAGGGACTCGAACCCCGAACCTACTGATTAAGAGTCAGCTGCTCTGCCAGTTGAGCTACGGAGGCATTTATCAGGTTTAAGTATTTTCAAAGACCATTTCTAAAAACGTCAAATTTATGTTTTCACAAACCTTTCGGCAATCACTTTTTGAAATTTTTCAAACGAGTGTAATGCCTAAATGTTCCTGGATAATATTCCTGAATTGAACAACGTGCTAATCGAATGTTATATGATACAAGCGTGGTACGTGATTCGTGGTGCGCGAGCTTTATATCACCACGTAACACGTATCACGTGCCACGTTTAATTATTTGTTTTTTTAATCGATTTCACTATATTCACTGCCAAATTGTGGTAAGATGATGTTCTTGAAGAATCAAACATAAAAGGGGATGTGCTTATGAATGGCCAGTCCGGCGGATTTTTTGATTGGTTTCTCGCGTTTACGACTCAACTCGATGGCATAATGTGGGGACTCCCCATGATTGTTTTACTGTTGGGAACCGGCGTATTTTTAACCTGGAAAACAGGTGGGTTACAGTTTGTTCATTTTCGCAAATCGATTAAACTTATTTTCGATAAAAAATCCCGCCAGGGAGAAGGTGAAGGCGATATTTCTCCCTTTGCAGCATTGATGACGGCCCTGGCAGCAACCGTCGGTAACGGAAATATCGCCGGAGTTGCCACCGCGATTGCAATTGGCGGACCAGGCGCCCCGGTCTTTATGTGGATTGCCGGATTGTTCGGAATGGCAACAAAATATGCCGAGGGATTCTTAGGCGTTCACTTTCGGGAAGTGGCTCCTAATGGCACAATGGCCGGCGGGCCAATGTATTTTGTTAAAAACGGCCTCAAGAACAAGAAATTCGGCCAGGCCCTGGGCGCTGTTTTTGCCGTATGCGGAACCATTGCCTGCTTAATCGGAACCGGCAATATGGCGCAATCAAATTCGATGACTGCCGCGCTGGCAAACAAGGTCAATGAGTTGTTTCACGGCGGTGTGGTTTCTCAACAGGCGCCGGCAATTTATTATTACATTATTGGTGCCCTGATTGCGATTATGGTTGGCATGGTTATTATCGGCGGTATTAAACGCATTGGATCGGTTTCCGAAAAATTGGTTCCGGCAATGATCGTATTCTACATTATTTTTGCGTTGTGGGTAATTCTTGCAAATATTTCTCGGGTGCCGGAAGCATTTATTCTCATTTTCAAATCAGCATTTGGATTGCAGCCGCTAGTAGGTGCATCTGTGGGGTTGGCGATACAAAATGGGGTTAGCCGGGGATTGCTTTCCAATGAAGCCGGTTTAGGTTCTGCGGCAATTGCGCAAGGGGCATCGAATTCCAAAGAACCAACGAATAACGGTTTAATTGCCATGACCGGTGTTTTTATCGATACGATCCTGGTAAATACAATGACGACCTTGACGATCGTTTTAACCGGTGCATATATGCAAACCCAGGCGTGGCAGGGATTGGACGCTGCAAACAATATTACCAGCATTTTGGTTACTCAAAAAGCATTTGACGCCGTCATCCCCTTTGGCATTGGCGGGTGGATTATCGCCTTCGCATCCTTTTCATTCGGTTACACAACTTTATTAGGATGGTCTTATTACGGCGAAAAATGTATTGAATTTATTGGAAAAGACAAAGTCGTAATGCCCTTTCGCTATGTCTTCATTTTATTCCTGTTTATCGGCGCAATCCTTACACCACTTGCGGGAGAAAGTTTTAACTATCTCAATATCGTATGGAACCTGGGGAATATCGGTAACGCGCTAATGGCTGCACCGAATTTAGTCGGGTTAATTTTATTGACTGGTTTGGTTGCGAAGATTACAAAAGAACGATTAGGCTAACCCCATTATTATCAACCTGATGGCAATTTTAAAAATCGCCATCAGGTTGATGTTCATTTCTTTAACTTAGAGCGTGTTTGAAAAATCTAATTTTATGCCACCCACAAAGTGGTTCCTTTGGAATAAGTCACCAAAACACCAAGTTTCACGAAGTATTTTCAATATTTTTTTGTGATTCTTTGAGACTTCGTGCCTTAGTGGCGAATTTCCAAACAGCCTCTTAAGATTACAAAATAGATTTTGCACTCCTGAGTATTTTTGTTTAAAATTTCTCCTGAATTTTTAAAGCTAATTCATTTCCAGTTTTCGTTACCGCTTAGAATGCAATAGTATCGAGAATATTAAGCATTTTTTTTACGATTTCAGCGTTCTCTGCGATTAAATTTACCCGGAGCAATTCATTGGAAGCACCGCAAGTCACCCTCAGTTTAGCCCAACAACACGGCCTCACCGAAGAAGAATTTGAACGTATCAAAACAATTTTAGGTAGAACGCCCAATTTTACGGAATTAGGTATTTTTTCCGTGATGTGGAGCGAGCACTGCTCCTACAAAAACTCCATTGCTGAGTTGAAAAAGCTGCCGCGTTCCGGTGGAAGGCTGTTAGTTGGCGCCGGAGAAGAAAACGCCGGCCTGGTAGACATTGGCGACGGCCTTGCAGTGTGTTTCAAGATCGAAAGCCACAATCACCCTTCGGCAGTGGAGCCGTACCAGGGGGCAGCTACCGGCGTGGGCGGTATTATGCGCGATATTTTCACGATGGGTGCGCGGCCAATTGCAGCGTTAAATTCCCTGCGATTCGGAAAACTCAACGACGCTCGCAACCGCTATTTATTCGACGGAGTCGTGCGCGGAATCGCCGATTACGGCAACTGCCTGGGTATTCCCACCATCGCCGGGGAAATTTATTTCGAAGATTGTTACAACGGCAATCCATTGGTAAATGCTATGACGATTGGTTTGGTAAACCACGATCAAACCGCCTCTGCTGTTGCCGAGGGCGAAGGAAACCCGGTATTTATCATCGGCTCCAGCACCGGGCGGGATGGTATTCATGGAGCGACATTTGCCTCCGAGGAATTATCGGAAGATTCCGAAGATAAACGCCCCAACGTGCAGGTTGGCGACCCGTTTACGGAGAAACTGCTGCTGGAAGCAACACTGGAAATGATTCAAGCGAAGATTTTAATCGGCATCCAGGATATGGGCGCGGCGGGACTCACCTCCTCCTCGCTGGAAATGGCGGGTAAGGGCGGCTGCGGCATCGAACTCGACATGGAGACCGTCCCCTGCCGCGAAGACGGCATGACGCCGTATGAGATTATGCTGTCGGAAAGCCAGGAGCGTATGCTGATGGTGATTAAACCTGGCAAAGAAGATGTAGCTAAGGCGATTTTCGATAAATGGGAAGTGGATAACGCAATCATCGGAACGATCACTGAC
>CAXHHS010000065.1:0-15016 GCA_964015645.1 uncultured bacterium | reverse complement strand
TGCTTTCCAGGGCAGAAATTAAAATTTCGCTGATACTGTCTTTTAAAGCTTTTTTGCCAAAGGATTCTTCTAATACCTGGTAAACTTCTCGATCAATTTCTATTGTTGTTGTCATTTCTATCTCAGAATAAAAATATTGTCTCAATAATTAATATTCGGAAAATACGACTGCTTTCCTAAAATTGCTATAAATATTTTCCAAATCAGCGCTCAATACAAACGAATTAGTATTCGCTGTAGCAGTTTCGAAAAAAAAATCCTCACCAGCAAAACTCCATCACTTTCAACGCTTCGGAAAACCATATCATACGCCAAATCAAAAAGCTACTGTTAAAACAAAAACGGAGTTACCAATGATACGGCGCGATTTTTCAATTGGAATGATCATAATTTTAACCAAGTTGTGTTTTTTGTTAATACTGCAAACAGCGACGCCGCTTTATGCCCAGTCTTCCGGTATTGAAATGAAAGAGTATAAGTTGCTGATAAAACCCGGTAAGTTTAAAGATTACAATAATTTGGAGAATGATGTCGATACATTTCTGGAAGAGGTCGCCAATTTCATCAGCGCCAATTACGATACCGCTGAATTAGCAGTTGCGTTTGATTTGGAAGACCTGGAAATGCAGGAGATAAAATTTTTTGATACCAAAGACCACCAGCTAAGGGCAAACGGCTTTACTTTAAGCGAGGAGATCGAATTAGAAAAATCCGAAAGCGGGGTGTTGGAGCGAGATGATAAAGCAAAATATACCCTGGCTTATGGTACCGCCGGGGAACAGTTTGCCCAACTGATCGATTTATCCGTAAAACAATTTAAAGAATTCAAAATTAGAAGCGCTCCCGAAAAATTTGAAGAACATATTTCGCCCGCAAATTCTATCTTCTCCCGTTCCATCACGGCAAGATTTAGACCGGAAGTATATTCAATGGACACTGCCTGGAAAGCGGCAAATATCTTTCCGGTATTAGCAACATTTCTCGATCTTCGATTGCCATTAATGCCGGTTAGCAATTTTGTTGTAACTGAACACAAATTCGCAGGTGAAATCGAGTTTGATCCCGACCATTATGCCGAGTTTAAGCTCCACGTTTGGAGTTTTCCTGCGAAAAGCGAGCCGCCGGAAATTTCCCTGGCTGAATTTTCCATGGAATATGAAATGGAAGAATTACTTGGTTCCAAACTGCCGCAATATGCCGATCTACTGTTTAAAGCGCTGCAAAAAACAGAGTGGTACGCCCCCAATCTCAAAACTAAAATGGATTTCATTTACCAGTCGCCGGTTAATTAAATTATTAGGCTAAGGCGAAGGTTTCATCTTTCTTAGCCTCAGCCTTCGCCTTAGCCTTGATGAGTGGCCATTTAGTCACACTTACTTAATATTTCTGTTGCAGAGATTTAATTGGCTTTGTAAAATGCACTTCTACAAAGTCGCTGCAACAAAAAACAGGAGTATGAAATGGCCGCCTGGTTTGGTTCAAAAAAACGAGATAAAGACGTTGATGAGTTTCCCAATAAAGAAAGCGGTAATCATGATGAAGCCTCACAAGAGGAAAATTCCCTAATTACGATTACCGATGCTGCAAAACAAAAAATCAACGAGTTAATCCAGGGCGCGGAGGCCCCGGTGCCGGGAATCCGTGTTCTGGCAGAAGCCACCTCACCGATGAATCCCCAATACAGCCTCGCCTTCGTTCAGGAAGATGAAGATTTTGATGATGACACCGTCTTCGATTACGATGATTTTAAATTATTTATCGACTCGGAAAGCCTGCCCTTCATGGAAAATGTCAAACTTGATTTTATCACTTCCGGTATGGGCGGCGGTTTTCGCATTGATAAAGTTAGAACAGCCGCCAAAATTGAAGGCCCGTTAGCGGAAAAAGTGCAAAAGGTGATTGAAGAGCAAATCAATCCCGCGCTGGCGCTGCACGGCGGATTTATTGAGCTGATCAATGTAGAAGGCAGCACCGCTTATATCGAGCTTGGCGGCGGCTGCCGGGGATGCGGCATGGTGGATGTTACCTTAAAACAAGGTGTCGAGGTGATGATCAAACAAAATGTGCCGGAGATTACTGAGATTTTAGATACCACCGATCACGCCAGTGGAAATAACCCGTATTATCAACCGTCTAAGTAAAAAGCTCGGGTGAACCTCAAACTTAAAAGAGCTATGAAAAATCAATCTCGCTTTTCTATAATCATTTTAGCGCTCACCTTTAATTTTTCAATCCAAGCACAGCCGGATTCCTGCGGATTTGACCAATCTGTCGCCGATTTGATGAACCTGGTTTCCAAAACTAATATCGAGCAACATATCCAAACGCTGGCGGATGCCGGGGGGCATCAAACCCGGGTGTCGTATACTGAAGGCAGTGTTTGGGCGGCCAATTACGTCAAACAAACATTCGAGAGTTTTCCGGGCCTGACATCCGTTGCGTTCGATACGTTTTTTATCTTCAATGCCCCGGCTCCCTACGATACCATTCCCCTGGTAAACGTGGTTGCCACATTGGAAGGCAACAGCGGTGATTCGGAATATTACCTGATCGGCGGCCATCTTGATGCAACCGCCAATCTCGATCAATCGCTTAATTGGGCAACCGACTGGCCAACAGCCAAAGCACAAGGCGCGGATGATAATGCCTCCGGCATTGCTGCAACCTTAGAGATTGCCCGGGTGTTGAGCGATCCTGATAATTATTTTAGCCATGATAAAACCATCAAATTTGTAGCATTTGGGGCGGAAGAGCGCCATCCGGCTTACAACAACGATAACCACAAGGGAAGCCAGCATTTCGTTCACAATGCGTTTGTACGCGGCGATGCGATTTTAGGCGCATACATCCTCGATATGATCGGTTTTAACAATACCGGCAATGATTATTTCAACATCGCATCCGATAACCGTTCGCGAGATTTGGGGCGGCGAATGTTAGAGGCAAAAACGACCTATTCCCTCAATATCGATGCGAACATGGAACCGTTTCCCGATCCCACCTATTCCGACCACGACCAGTTTTGGATTTATCGCTACCCGGCAATTCTGATTATCGAAAACGCCCCGCCCTGGAGTAATAATCCGCCCTGGTACGGAGCAAATCCCTTTTATCATCGCCTGACCGATACGCCCGCTACGGTAAACCTGGACCAGGTGCAAAAAATTGCTCAATTAACCCTGGCAACCATTGCTTGTTTATCGGCAGTGGTAACGTCAATTGAGCCGCAAATCGGCGCAACGCCGAAAAGCTTTGCGCTGTTACCCAATTATCCCAACCCGTTTAATCCCTCAACTAATATTGGATTTCAGATTGCGGATTTCGGATTTATTGACTTGAAAATTTATAATATTGCCGGACGCCTGGTGAAGACAGTTGTTCATGAGAAGCGTGAAGCCGGGGTATATTCCGTACAGTGGGATGCCACAAATAATTTTGGAGAAAAAGTTGCCAGCGGTATTTACCTGGTTGCGCTGCGATTTGAACGACAGCAATTGACGCAAAAGGTTTTGTTGATACGGTGAGTTTTTTTAAACCTCAAAGGTTTTGAAAACCTTTGAGGTTTAAAAAAACTATCGCAACAACACCATCTTCCGCACTGCGCGATATTGCCCCGCCTCGATTCGATAATAATAAATTCCGCCGCTAACTGCTTTACCAGTTGAATTGGTTCCATCCCAGGAAAGCGAGTAGCTGCCCGGCTGTTGCTGCTGACTTACCAACGTTTTCACCTTTTGTCCAAGTGTATTAAAAACAGCTAATTCCACAACCTCACTAATAGGTATAGAATAGTGAATTTCGGTTATGGGATTAAAGGGGTTGGGGAAATTCTGCGCCAGCGAAAAGGTTGCAGGAATTTCAGGATCATCATCTTCAATCGCGGTTGTCACTTTCACTAAAAGCTGCCAGGAATTGGTGCTGGCCCGAACAGAAACGCCGTCGGAAGCATCCACTGTCCAGCGGTAACGGTAATCGTTTCGCAGAATATCGCCGGGAATTTGCAGTATATTTTCCGTCAGTTCGCTAAAAGTGGTATCATGGGTTGCGCCGGTTGTTAGATGAGCGCCGGATAAACGAAGCTCATAAGAAAGTGGTGTTTGCTCCGGATCGCTGGTTGTCTCCCATTCAAAATTAATTTGGCCGGAGAGATTAAACAGCGTATCGCCATCGACCGGGTTTTGCAAGGCAAATGTCGCTGGCGAGTTATTGATTTCGCCGCCCTGTACAATGGTAATTTCCCGATCGACTGTTTGTAGATCGATCAGCTTATCGACCGTTCGATTCGGCCAGCGGAGAATGATGGAATCGATCGTGGCAAACTGGCCGAGGCCGAAATGGGCGGTTAAATCGAGATTCTGGGAGCAGAAACTGTCCCCGGCGCGAATGTCACGAATCTGGCGCAGGGTGTCGGTGTACACCTCTATACGAGTTCCGACGCCAAAATAGTTATCGCTAATTCCGCGCAGGCGGATTTTGAGCCAGTGATTGCTGCCGCCATTGTTATACATCAATAAATTGTGTGGCTCTCGCCCGACGGTGAAAATATCGACCCAGCCATCGTTGTTAAAATCCGCAACTGCTACAGCGCGATGATCATTGGCTAAAATACCGGCTTGTTGGGCAATATTGGTAAACGTGCCGTCACCGTTATTGTGATACAGACGGTCGCGGCGGAAAAGATCGGTTACGTATAAATCTTCCCAACCGTCATTGTCGAAATCCGCGACAGAGACGCCATAGCTGTTTTCGTTTGGGTCTCCGGCAACGCCGGCGATGTGGGCGGCATTGACGAATGTATTGTCGCCTTCGTTGCGATAGAGCCGGTTGTGCGCGTCCCGCGGCGGGTGGTAGGAATTTCCGATATAAATATCAAGATCGTTATCGTGATCGTAATCGAACATCACCGGCCCCCATCCCGGCAAAGAATCCGCGACACCGGCAGCTTGGCCGATATTGGTAAATGTCTCATCGCCATTATTAAGCAGCAGGTGGTTAATAGAGCGCAACGGATCGGCGGTATGGCAAGTGGCGATATAGGCATCGGGATAGCCATCATTATTAATATCGCCCCAGGAAATGCCGTAGGAATTGCCGAAAGTCTCTACATTGGCCGCAATGCTGATGTCTTCAAAATTCTCAAAATCGAGATTTTTAAACAGCTGGTTGGGGCCGATGTCATTTACGATCAAAAAATCGAGCAGGCCATCGAGGTTAAAATCGCTCCAGGCGGCGCCTTGCGCCAAATCATGAACTGCAATTCCGGCAGATTGGGTTACTTCCGTGAAAGTGGTGTTGCGGTTGTTCAAATACAATTTGCTGGGATCGGATAAATCTTCGAAAATAATATCGAGGTAGCCGTCGTTATTATAATCGCCGAAGGCAGCGCCCCACATATTGGTTCCTTCATCGAGATCGATATCTTGCAGAATATCGATAAAACCGTCTGCACCCCGGTTTAAATACAATCGCCCGGGATCGCGAAAATTGGCATGGTAAATATCCACCAGGCCATCATTATTAAAATCCGCGGCGCTGGTACCGCGCTGCCCGCGGCGCGTTCCGACAGGTGAATTCGGAGATAGCAGATGGGACATATCGGAAAATGTTTGGCCCAAAATTACAGAAGTAATACAAAGTTTAAGAATTAAAATTGTGGTGAATTGTTTCGTTAATTTCATTCTCGAGCCTTCTTTTTAGATGAATAGAACGCGGATTGAACGGATTTGCCTGATGAAACGGATTTTTCATCTCAATTTTATTTGATCCGTTAAAATCCGCTTAATCCGTTCAATCCGCGTTCCATTTGTAAGTTTATTAAATCTCCGGCAGATGCCATTTCGATCTAAATTCCTCGTAAAGCGCTTTCGTTAATTGCACTAAAATGGGATTTTTAGCTGCATCTAACCAAAAAGCAATCGCGTGCATATTCTCCGGTGACATTGCCGTGCAGCCAACCGTTGGGTCATCCGCCCCGCCCCAAATGTGCAAAAAGATGCAGGAACCGCTGCCTTTTTGCGGAATACCGGCGTTGTGATCGACAAAAACCCCCAATTCATATTGTTCGCCAACGGCGTGCATTTTTTCCGAGGATTTCCAATCGACCCTATCAATCTCATTGCGTTTTACAATTCGATTGTACAATGCGGAATTTGCATCATCGACACATTCAATCATTTCCGTTATATGAATGTAGGGCAATTTTAACCGGGTCATTTTTTCTGGTGGGGCATATCCGAAAATGGCGCTTAGCGTAAATATGCCCGCCGGGCTTTTGCCATCGCCTTCTTTTTTATTCGGCAAGCCGATTGCTGTTTCCGGATGAATTCCTTTGCCCCAACCCAACCCGTTTTTACCGATGACAACGGCTAAATCGCCTTTGATAAGCTGCCAGGCGCTGTTGCTATCTTCTCGCTGGAACCGGTAGAGTTTGCCCGGTACTGCCGTCTCGGAATCGGTGATGACCAGCAGCAATTGCCGGCTGTCTTCAGGGATCGGTGAATTTTGTTTGTTTGGCATGGCAGATAAAAGGAGTATGATGGTAAAAATTAGGGCGATTTGTTGAAGGTGTTTATTTTGCATAAAGGTTTTCCGTTTCCATCGAAGAGGCAAAAAATTCCCAGCCTTAAAAATCAGGGGTGGTTGAAAGTGCTGAACTTGTGCAACCACCCCTGTATCGTTCGCTGGAAGCTTCACGATACTGTCCCCTCCTTAACTAAGGCGGGGAATTTACTGCATCATCGAATCATCACCATCTTGCGGGTTTCGATGAAGCTGCCTGCGATCAGCCGGTAATAATATACGCCGCTGCTGACTTTATTTCCCAAATCGTTTTTGCCATCCCATTCTTTTGCGTAGCTGCCGGCGGTTTGTTTTTCTTCTACTAGCGTGCGCACTTTTTGGCCCAATGCATTGAAGATTTCCAATTTTACCGTTGCGCTATTGCGAATTGCCGGTACGCTGTACGTGATGGTCGTCGAAGGATTAAACGGATTGGGAAAGTTTTGATGCAATTCAAATTGCTGCGGTATACCGTTGTCTTGATCGGCGATGCCGGTGGTTGCACCGAAATATTGCATTACGCGATCCATCAACGCCGCGCGGTCTTGCGGGGTGTGGATGGTCTCGAACGTGAAACCGAGGTAAACTAATTGGGCAATCTCGTTGCTGCTGCCGTAAGTTCCGGTATATTGAATGCCGGCAATCCGCAGGTTGCTGTAAAATAAAGCTACCTCGCTGCCGCCAAACACTTGGATGTAATCGGGAAAATCCTCAATATAATTGTCCTCGGAATTGATTAATCCGTATTCAAAATCCAGCCCCTGGAAAAGGGTATTGTTTTCCCCCATCACACGATTTGATCCGGAGAGATCGCCGACATACTTTGCCTTCAGCAGGTTTTCATAGCGGTTTCGCTCGGTAGTCGTGGTGGCATCAAAATCATACCCGATTTCCGAACCGGAGATTAATAGTTTACCGCCGGATTCCAAATAGGTTTGCAAGCGAAACTGATCGGCAGCGGCCAGCGACTCATCGGCGCGGCTATCGTCCCCGCAAAAGTAGATTACCACATCGTAAAGGTCGAGGTTGATTTCACCGGTTTGCACCGCGGTTTCCGTGCAAGTATCGAAACCGTAGCCGTTGGCAGTCAGCGCATCGCCGTGGCTGCGGGCAAATGGATGATAGGGGCGCTGCCAACTGGCGTT
This sequence comes from uncultured bacterium, assembly GCA_964015645.1. Taxonomy (GTDB): domain Bacteria; phylum Calditrichota; class Calditrichia; order RBG-13-44-9; family J075; genus CAXHHS01. Next base: position 7,313 of record CAXHHS010000065.1, on the reverse strand, counting down.
GCGGTCGAAATTATCGACGATCAAAATACCGGTGGCGCGATTAAAACCGGCACCGTAAATATCCGTCGAAGGGCTTAGCAGCGGTTCTTCCGGGCCGCCTTCGCTGGAAACGGTGTTGGTGTCCACCGCCATCATCCGGAAATAAACCGCCGGGCTTGTTCCGTTGTAGATTGTTGTATACTCCGTAGTTGTAGCGTTCAGCGTTTGTTCATCCGCCAGCGGATCGTTCGGCCAGGTAACACCGTCTTCACTCATAAACAGGCGATAACCGGCAATATCGCCTTCCAGCGTGGGATACCAGGCAATTTCAACTTGATTGGAAGCGACATCGCTTAAGCGCACCCATTTAAGCGTGGGCGCAGTGGGCGGATCAAGGCGGTCTACTTTTTCGATGCGAAAGGCATCCAGCACCAGGCGAGTGGGAATATCCGCCAGGCCGCTTAATTCGATGTAGCCGTTAGCGGGATTATCAGCGTTGAAATGAACCGGGGTGGGGGAGAGCGTTGCCCATTTCCGAAAATAGACACTATTGTATTCCGCGATATGTGGATGCGTTGCGCCATTGGCATTTACGAAGCGGTAGTGAGCGCTTTCGCCCAGAAAGTTGCTGTTGGAGGCCATAAAGATATTGTAGTCGCCGGTTTCACTAACTTGCGGAAAAACTTTGGCGACATGGCTGCCGTCGGTATCGCTGACCAGCAGCCGGATGCCGTTGGTGAGGTCGGATAAAACCACATCTTCGTTATTCGATTGCCAGGTTCCCTGCAATTCCAAACTTGCATTTCGCATCGTCGTCGCATTCTGGACTTCGGAAAATAATGCCTCTACTTCGATTTTAAAGGTATAGGAATACTGCATCGTGTTGGCGGGGTTTGCCAGGTCTGCCGCTTCCACATCGACAACCACATTTTGAGCGCTGGAAAACGGTTCAGAAGGCTGGTATAAAATCTGGAAGTTATCAGCGCTGCCACTGATGGTGGGAATAATTTGCTCGTTGTTGACCCGCACGACAATCGAGTTGATATCGACACCTTCCTCGGCATCTTGCAGAAAAAATTGGATACCGGTTCCCGGGTCAATTTCCTGTGAAAACGGTTGGGGCAGCGGATTAGCAGCGTACGGCGCGCCGAATCCGAGGGTTTGGCGGATGCCATTTCGCATATCGGGCAATTCGGCAAACAGGTTATCGCCGGGGCAGGCGGTTGCGCTGTAATTGCGATGGCCTAACAACGAGTCGGGATTAACGCCATATTGAGACGATAGCCAGCTCCAAATCGCAACCAAATTATCTAATGCCGCTTGTGTGGGAAACTCACCGCTGACGTGAAAATTACCCATATACGAAATCCCGATATTGCCGGTGTTGTTTCCGCCGGCATGGGTTCCGCGAAAATCCGGGGGCACGCCTTCGTAAATCCGCCCGGCGTCATCGATGCAAAAATGGTAGCCGATATCCTGCCACCCACGCCCATTTTGATGAAAATCCTGGATAAACTGCATTTCCGCAATACCATCCGCCTGGGTGGAGACGCGTCTTCCGGCAGTGTGGTGTTGGGCAAATCGAAAAGGGCTGTGCGGCACATAAGTTCCGTTGGGCGGATTCGCGCCCCACTGGCTGCGGCTAATGATCGCCGGTTGGGGAACCGTATCCATTTTTGCGAACGTCGTTCGATTGGGGGCAGCCGGTTCCGATTCTGCCGATGATTGATGCTCGTGTTTAACATCCAGGCCTTCGATGGCGTAAATTTCGATGCGGGCCGGGGCGCTGATGCCGGTATCAACAAAGCGGTATTGGATGCGTTGTGTCGCGCTATTTTCAAGATCGAAGCGCGCCCAAAAGCGGCCGTTTTCGAAAATCTTTATCTCAGTATTTTGCCACTCGTTCCATTGGCCATTTTGATTCTCAAAACGGATTTGCAGCGTTACATTTTGATCCGCTAACATGCCATTGAACAAAATTCGATTGAACGCCGCGGCACTTCTGGCACTCGGGAGCGATTGAAAAATCACAAATTCAGCAGTTTTATCGGCAGCAGTTTCCCGGATGGTTACATCGAGATTCAGCGCGTCGTTAAAGCGCAGCAGTTCGCCATGTTCCTGGGCTACAACTGTAATTCCGAATAAAACTAAAATCGCTAAAACCGGAAAAAGTTTGTTTGACAAGTTCATTTGTAACCTCTTGTTTATTCTATGGTTGAAATTATCAAAAAACGGTTCGTGAGCTTTTTATCTCGCAAGCATCCTGAGTAGTGATTTCGTATTTTGAAATCACGTATCGAAGGGTGCGGCAACTCCACTCCACACCCTTCGATACATCGCGGAAAGACATCGCGATTACCTTTCGACAAGCTCAAGACAACGCTCAGGATGCTCCGTTCAGCATGACTTTTTCACCATGTATTTGTGTAATTATAAATCCGTTTAATCCGTGTTCCATTTAAATTTCGATAAATCCGGCAAATGTTTCCGCTCGCGCTTTCGTTCGTATTCGTAAATCACGCGGCCTAAATTCGCTAAAAACGGAATGCCGATTTCATTATACTCGTAAACATTATCATTGTAAATTTGATTCTCGTTTACCTGGATTACCGCGCTCAATAAAAATTCGACTTTGTTCTCAAAATCGATAATATAGGCGCAATCAATTAAATAACCGTAAGCCTGCCCAACTTTATTAAATATTTTGATGCGGTTCGGAATAGGCTCCCGGTTATCTCCAAAGAGAAAATATTTGACATAGCTGTCGTAATATTTTGATGTGTCACTATATGCCGGGTAAGTGCTTTCCCGCGGCAGCATGCTCATGTATTGATATAAAAAACGATAATCATCTTCGCTGAGGTTAAAGCGTTGCTGCTCCGGAACCGCTTCCGGGAAAATGATCGCTTTCAAAATCCCCTGCAAATTTTCGATGGAAATATAGTTTGAGTTGGAGAAATCAATCGGCTCTTCCACGAGTTCGCCGCTGCGAATGTAGCCCTTTCCCTGGCGCACGTCACGCATTTCAATTTTATATATTCGCTCGTTTTTAGCCGGAGGTTGCTCGTAAATAATGGTCTCTCCATCGTAAAATGTAAACGGGTTGGTGGCGCGGTTTTCCTCCGGCGACATCCCGGATTCCAGACGGCGAATGATTTTAGTATTCTCGAAGCCTTTTCGCCACAACGTCTCATTCAAATATTGCTGGCCTAAAAACTCGAACAAGCGGTTAAAGGCATCGTTATCGCTCACCAAAAAAATCTTTTTGATGTAATGGGCAATGGAGGGCAGCCCGTTTTCCGAGGTTGAATCCGCTGTCACGCGGCTTTGGCTGGAAAATGCGCTGTCAATTCTCAGCGGGGTAAATTTATTGAGACCCTCGGTGTTCAGGTTGTTCAACTTCTCCAACGCCAAAAACGCTGCCGGCATTTTGACAGTGCTGGCAGGATAAAAATAATCCGTGGCATTAGTGCGATAATGATGCGATGTAAATGATGGCCGGTTATTCTCATCACGGTCGATTTGAGTATATAAAATTTGCAGACGGTGTTTGTCCGCATTTTTCATCACCTCGCTAAACCACTCCGGTTTTGAAATGAGAATTTGTTCCACCAAATTGTTCGAATCGCTAACGATTTTCATTTCGCATCCGCTTATATGCAGCATTGCCAGCGTAAAAACAGCGATATATGATAAAAACTTCAAAGCCCACGAAATACACAAAACAACACAAAAATTTATACTTTTTTTAGTGAATTTCGTGTGTTTAGTGGGCACTATTTTTAGCATGACATAAGAAATTTAAGAGGAAGGAAACTCAAATGCTTATACTTTATTAGCGAATGTTAATACTAATTTTAGGGGGTGAGATAATCGCGCGTGTTTACTTACAATGAAAAAACAGTACTCTATCTCACCTCCTAAATAATGCCATCAGTTTTCATCTCTTCGATATCTGCTTTTCCGTATCCCAATTCAGATAAAACTTCCGAAGTGTGTTCTCCCAACAATGGCGCCGGGCGGCGATAGGATATGGGCGTTTCGCTAAACTTCATCGGGTTACCGATGGAGCGAATGGCGCCCAAAACGGGATGTTCTAATTCCACAATCATACCGCGCGCTAACAGTTGATCGTGGCTAAGGGCATTCTCCGGCGTTAAAATCGGGCCGTTGGGAATTCCGGCTACCTTTAGCTTTTCTAACCAGAATTTCGACGGTTTTTTACGAAGGCGTTCGGCAATTAGCGGAACCAATATCTCGCGATTGAGCAGGCGGTCGGGATTACTTGCAAAGCGCGAATCGTTATAAAGCGCCGGCCAATCAATTACTTCGGTAAATTTTTTCCACTGCCCTTCGGTCGCTACCCCGATGATGATCCATTGATCAGTCGTTGGAAATGGCTGGTAGGGCACAATCGAAGGGTGGGCATTCCCCATTTTTTTTAACGGCTCGTTATCCGCCAGGTATTTGCTGGCCAGGTTCGCCAGCCAGGTAACTTGCGAATCCAGTAACGCTAAATCAATGCATTGTCCTTTGCCGCTTCTTTCGCGTGAAAACAGTGCGGTTACAATTGCCAGCGCAGCATACATGCCAGTGGTGATGTCGGCAATTGGGGTAGGGAAGCGGATAGGCGGGCTGCCTTCTTCCCCGGTAATATGCATCGTGCCGCTCATGCCCTGGGCAATTACATCGTAGCCCGGTTGTTCCGCCAGCGGGCCGGTATTTCCAAAGCCGGAGATGCTGGCCCAAATTAGACGCGGATTTAGCGTTTGGCAGGCGTTTTCATCCATGCCTAATTTTTGGCGGGACTTTTCACGCGGCACGTTATGCACCAACACGTCAGCCTTCTCAATCAGCTTATGGAAAATTTCGCGGCCTTTTTTCTGGCTCAAATCCAGCGTTATGCCGCGTTTATTACGGTTGGTTCCTAAGAAGTAGGCGCTTACTTCGCCAACGAACGGCGGCCCCCAGCTTCGTGACTGGTCGCCTGTTCCAGGGCGCTCTATTTTGATAACATCTGCGCCGAGATCGCCTAAAAGCTGTGTGCAATAAGGGCCAGCCAATGCGGAGGTATGGTCTAATACCAGGATGCCGGATAATGCGCCATCATTGTGATTTGAATTGAATGATTTTTTCATGGTAATTTGATTGGAAAAACAGTAGGGGCGACCGGCCGGTCGGCCCCTACGTTGAAATTGCGATTAATCTTCCACAAACGCAACCACCCGGCAAAACGCCGCTTCTCCCCCTTTAAATTTCCAGGGGAATACGCCGAGGGTCAGGCGGCGGTTTTGTAGTTCCGGGGCGGCAATGTCCCCGCCGAGGTTTTCGACGTGCATACAATTGTGGGGAAAAAGCTGGTTGTGGGTCATTTGATAATCTTCATCCGGGAAAAGGCTGTCCATATTTTCTTTGCCGAATTTGGTTTCGCATTTTTCCCGAACGCGGTCACAGTGGCCGTGCATGCCCTTGCCCAAAAAGCGGCCAATCGGTAAATCCATGGGGTGGTCGGTAGAAATGCAATCCACAGCCCAGATATGGATTTTTTTATCCAGCAGCCATTGCACCATATCGCGATGCGCACCGGGGTGTACGTGGATGTATTTCTCCTCATCCGGTGTTTCGCCAAACTGGGCGTACTTGTGCCAGCCGGTGTGGAGAATTAAAATGTCGCCTTCTTTTATTTCCACCCGCTTTTCGATCATTTCCGGGGTGTAGAGGTCGAGTTCGCCGATTTCATCGCTGAGATTAACGATGGCGCCGGGGCCGTAAAGCCAATCGAGGGGGATTTCATCAATCGTCATGCCGCCGGTAACAAAATGGCGCGGGGCATCAAGATGTGTGCCCATGTGGTTGGATGTCATAATGTACTGCGCGTTAACGCCATGCTCCGCTTTACGTTTGATGTACTTCACTTCAAACGGCGGGTAGTAGGGCCAAAAGGGCGCATCTTGATTGAGGGGTTGGGATAGATCGTAGAGTTTCATGGAAGGTCTCCTGGGTTAAAAGGTAAGTTTAATCACCTGGTTTTTCTAAAAACCGGTAAGCGTCGGTTACAATTCGGGATGCGATTTCGTAGATTTCTTTAGTTTGTTGGCAATGGAAAAGAACGACATTCGCCAAATATTCCGTTGGCAGAAGTTCCTCTGCTGCTTTTAGATCCCTTTTAACAAATTCAAGCCAAAGTGCTGTTTTCTCTTTCAAAGCAAATAAATTCCAGAGTTTTGGATTTCTCTAAAAAAGGAAAAATTCATTGATAAGACTTTTTTCCACTCATCTCGCGTGTAGACCAGGATATCCATCGGTATCTTTTTGCGAATCTCCAAAAGCACTCTCGAAACTTTTACTTTTTGATTTAATCGTTGATCGTAATTCTCCGCCATCCCCGGCTGATCCAAAACCACCACCAAATCCACATCGCTATCCTCGTGGGGCGCGCCGTTAGCATAGCTACCGAAGAGAATGATATGCTTAATTGCAAAATGCTTTGTCAGGCGCTCGATAATTTCATCCTGTAATTGTTTGTCTAATTTGGAATGGGTTGCTGCGCTTGCAGTTGTAGCTCGTTTTTTTCGATGTTTGGTAAGTGTATCATTTAAAGCCATTTGCAGGCGCCTTTCTTAACGCTTCGAGTGCATTTATTATACGCAACTCAACTTTCGATGTCAAGTTACAATCGCGCTTGAAAAATGGCAAAACGATTATGGGCAAAACCACTAAAAAACATACAAAAATAATTGTTTTGCCCCAAATAGTTTTGCCTTATTTAAAAAAATTGGCCACCAGTGATTTATTGTTTGACATTCGAGAATTAATACCTTAATATTGCCTCTGTTAAATAAAGGAAAAATGATGAAACATTTAAACGCATACATCTCTTTTTATTTTTTTGGCTACTTTTATTTTTGGTTCCGAGACCGAGCCGGCGGGGGTGTATGTTAACCTGAACATTACTAAAATTTTATAAACTCTCAAAGGCTCCGACAACCCGGAGCCTTTTTTTTTGAATTTTTATGGAGCTGTAACTCAGATGGTAGAGTGCCTGATTGAAGATCAGGTGGTCAGTGGTTCGATTCCGCTCGGCTCCACTAATGGCAACTAAATAATGCGAATAATTTAATTTTGTTAGAAGGAAAAGGAGCGAAAATGAAAAAGGAATTAAAAATTGCGATTCAAGGAGGAAAGGCTTCCTTTCACGATATGGCCACGCGGGCGCATTTCTCCGGGCAGGCGGTTGGTTTGCGAGAATGCCGATCATTTCGCCAGCTTTGCGATGCGCTGGTTGAGAACTGTCTCTTATACACATCTCCGAGCCCACGAGACTCCATTGCATC